>JAGYME010000069.1 GCA_018400715.1 Candidatus Bipolaricaulota bacterium | reverse complement strand
CGTTTACCGAAGAATTGGATTACGAGAACTTCAAGGAAGATGAAAAAACGATATACGCTACGATCCGAGCTCTGGAGATACTTGGCGAGGCAACAAAGAAAATTCCAACTTCACTTAGAGATGATTACCCAGAAATTCCTTGGAGGGAAATGGCAGGAATTCGAGATAAGCTCATTCACGATTATTTCGGGGTGAACATGGAGGTTGTTTGGAAAACCGTAGAAAAAGACTTACCAAGTTTACGGTTGAAAATTGATAAGTTAATTCGAGAAATATCCGAAGATGACTACTAAAGACGCCAGGATTAATATCAATAACGGAGAATTTGAAACAGAGATAACGCTTGCCAGCAATCTGAAGGGCGTTTCGCTTACTGATTTTGTAATTGATGTCGTGGAAATAGAAGTAAGGCAGACCATACAAGATTACAAAGTATTGAAGTTATCTGAACGTGACAGCAAGGCCTTTCTAGACGCGCTTGAGGACCCTCCAGAACCCGATAAACACCTTAAAGAGGCAGCAAGAACTTATAAAGCACTTATGGAAGAATAGTCAGTATAGAAAAGGACGCACGAAGCCAAACCCTCAAGCCCACATTCCGTCGAAAAGTTCTACGAAGCGAAATACGATCCTTCCGGCGTTTTGTGGCGTTACGGGTCTTGTCAGCTACTTGAAAGGTATGTCAAAGGAGAGGTTGTTTCCATTCTGCTTAAATACCAACGATCTTATTTGGTCCTCTAAACGTTGATCGATAACGCTAGCAGAATGGGTTAGTAAAGGCACTTTTGATTAATGGTTTGAGGAACCCATTACCCGTCACCCGGTTTGCGAACGACCGGCGCAGTCGCCTTAAACGTCGCGTACACCTCTTTCCCCTTTGCAAGATCAAGACGTTCAAGCGACGTATCCGTAACCGCCACCTTCAAGGAGAACGCCCCACAGTCGAGCTCCGCGAGGTTGTAGTTACCACACTGGACTATCTCCACGATCTCCCCCCGCAGCCTATTCCTGGCGCTGCTACCGGAGAACCCGTCCTCCGTCAAGAACAATGTAACGTCCTCTGGTCGCAACCCCAATTGCACTCGATCAGACTCCGGACTTTCAACTACGTGCAACGTCCAGTTCCCAGCTTTTACCACGATCAATTTCTCAGTCCTGTCAACTACATCCCCCTCTATCCAGTTCTCTATCTCCTCGTTTCTCCAGTAGTCTACGATACCCTTGGGCACGCCGGCCAGACCGAGAAGCGTCGACTTCTGGGCGTCAATCTCCTCAGCAATCTTCACCACCACCTCCAGGTCCGGAGGTGGCCTCTGACCCCGTTCTATCCTGCTCAAAGTGGAGTAGTTAATTTCCACCCTGCGGGCAAGCTCCCTTAAGCCCACACCCTTCTTTCTCCTCGCGTCCCTTATCGTCCTGCCAAACAGCTCTCTATTCTGCGCCATATTAAGTTCACCGCGTTTAGATACGACCTTTCGAATAAGACATTATAAGCAACAGGGGCCAATATATACAAAATAGCCCGGTGTAGAGCATCTATTTTAACTGTTGACAAATAACAACGATAAGTTAGAATTCTATGAAAGTGGTTTCACACAAACTATTTTACTTTGAACTTTGACTTTTTAGAGAAGGCATAGGCGGAGGAACAGATTCAACGTTATTCGTGAATGACTTTGGACTTTGGACTTTGGACTTTGGACCTTGGACTGCTGTTTCAAACTACGAACTGAAAACTAAAAAAGAGGAAAAAATATGAATAATCGAACTTTTCTAACGTACTTTGGATTAACGCTACTAGTACTTCTGCTCTTCGTCTCACTTGGTGGGTACGCGAAGACGAACCTGAAGGTATTTCACGCTGGTAGTTTGACCATATCCTTCAACCAGATCGAACAGACCTTCGAAGAGAAACACCCGGACGTAGACGTCCAGCTGGAAGGACACGGAAGCGTCGTCGCCGTCCGTCAGGTTACCGAGGTCGGCCAGAAGGGAGACGTGGTCGCAGTGGCCGACTACTCGCTCATCCCGTCGATGATGCTCCCCGACTACGCCGACTTCTACCTCCAGTTTGCCAAGAACAGGATGGTCGTCGCCTACACGGACGAAAGCGCGATGGCCGATAAGGTAAACTCCGACAACTGGTACAACGTATTAGCACACCCTGACGTCCGCTACGGCTTCTCCGACCCGAACATGGACCCCTGTGGCTACAGGAGCCCCATGGTCATGCAGTTAGCTGAAATGCACTACCTGGACGACGGGATCCTCGAGAAGCTTGTAATTGACGAATCGGCGGTCACCGTCGAAGAAGAGGACGGTCACTACAGGATCCACACCCCTGAAGCGTTAAAGCCAAATACGAGGGAACTCTCCATCAGGGAGAAGTCAGTCGACCTGGTAGCCATGGTCCAGGAGGGTGGCCTCGACTACGCCTTCGAGTACATGAGCGTCGCCAAGCAACACGACCTCAAATACGTCACCTTACCGGAGGCAATCGACCTGTCGTCCACGGAATACGCCGAGGCATACAAGAAGGTCACCGTCGAGACCTCGGACGGAAACGTTAAGACGGCCAAGCCAATCGTCTACGGGGTCACGGTACCGTCGGACGCGCCCCACCCCGAGCTAGCGGCCGAGTTCGTCAAGCTTATAATTACCGAAGCCGGCCAGAGCGTATTCACGGAACTGGGACAGCCTCCGATAGTCCCCGCCAGGGCGTTTGGCGAGGCCCCGGAGACGCTTCTCGAATACGTAGAATAGCAACCAGCGGATTTGTAAGTTAAGGCGTTGGAAACGAAGAGGTAAATTTATAAGATATAATACTTCAACGCCAATACGAGTTGGTCCAGCACTCATTTGAGGAAAGTTGCCTGGGATTATCCAATTTGAAATGATGACCCACGGTGTTTAACAGAGACAGAGTCCTAATACGACCAAGTAGGGCAACTCAAATGAGTGCTGCAGTGATAAATGAGAAAGCAGATTGCTAAATTCAGTCAATCTGTAAAATGAACAGGGACTTCTAAGAGATACAGATGAAAGATCGTAGGCTAATAATTCCATTTGCTATACTGGGGCTAGTCCTCGTCTTGTTCGTCGCAGGGCCCATACTAAACATATACGCCACACAGTTCATCAAGGACTTCCCCGGACTAATCAAGGCGGCGACCGATCCGGCCGTATACCGATCGATCTGGTTAAGCGTATACTCGGCAGCGCTTGCCTCCCTCGCCGCCTTCCTCTTTGGAACCCCATTGGCCTACGTACTTGCTCGAAAACAATTCCCCGGCAAGAACGTCATCGCCAGGCTTATCGACTTGCCCATGGTCATCCCCCACATCGCAGCCGGTATAATGCTGTACGGAATATTCAATAGGTCTGGCCTCGTCGGGGGATTGGTAAACGACTTCATCCTGTTCGAGGACGCCCTACCCGGGATCGTGGTGGCCATGCTGTTCGTATCTCTGCCCTTCTACGTCAACTCAGCAAGAGAAGGCTTCGAGTCCGTCGACCCCCGGCTGGAGCACGTCTCCCGCACCCTGGGCGAGACGCCCTGGAGGACCTTCTTCAAGGTCTCCTTACCCCTCGCATCATCACACCTACTTACAGGTGCCATCCTCGCCTGGGCCAGGGGGATTAGCGAGTACGCAGCCGTGGCCATCATCGCCTACTACCCCAAGACGGCCCCGATACTGATCAGGGACAGGTTCACCGCCTACGGGCTATCGAGCTCAAGACCAGCGACCATACTCCTCGTGACTATAAGCCTGATAACCTTCATCCTCCTGTGGAGCTTCGCGAAAAAGCAATGAACAGGGCAGGCGTCACGATAGAAGACTTAAACAAGGACCTGGGCGACTTCTCGATAGTAGACGTCTCCTTAACCGTAAACGACCGTGACTACTTCATGGTCTTGGGCCCCACAGGAGCGGGCAAGACGATACTGTTGGAGACGATTGCCGGAATCCACAGCCTTGACAGCGGAAAGATATACATAGGAAACAAGAACGTTGAGAACGTACCACCCGAAAATAGAAACATAGGCTTCGTCTACCAGGACTACGCCCTCTTTCCCCACCTGACCGTAACGGAAAACGTACTCTACGGCCTCAAGGCAAGAGATATCACAAACCCTAAACACAAAGCAGACAGCGTTATCGACCTCCTCGACCTGACCCACCTGAAGGACAGATATCCCAAGACCCTCTCCGGCGGCGAAAGCCAGAAGGTGGCAGTCGCCAGGGCGATAGCCTACGAACCAAACCTGCTGCTCCTGGACGAGCCGACAGCGGCCCTCGACCCCCGCACCCAGGAGTCGGTCAGGGGGGAGCTGAAGAACGTCCATAAAGAACTAGAGGTCACGACAATGCACGTCACCCACGACCAGGCGGAGGCCAAGATCCTGGGAAACAGGATCGCCGTGATGATGGACGGAAGGGTAAAACAGGCAGGGACCGTAGACGAGGTCTTCAACCGGCCGATAGACGAAAAGACGGCGAGCTTCGTCGGCGTGGAGAACATCTTAGCTGGCCAGATAGTTGAGCAAAAGAACGAGATCGCCAGAGTCGACGTCGGGGACTTCACCGTCACCGCCGTAACCGATCAAACAAAAGGCCAAGTGAAAGTCTACATCAGGCCGGAGGACATATTCATCTCAGAAGAGCAGACCTCCACTACAGCAAGAAACAACGTACCCGGAAAGGTAGAGTCCGTCACCCACCTGGGCCAGGTCTACCGTGTGCGAGTAGACACCGGCTTATCTTGTTTTGTCACAAAGCAGTCAGTCGAGGAGTTCGACCTGAGACCGGGAAAAAAGATATACACGTCGTTCAAAGCTACGTCAGTGCAGATAAGATAAACGAAAGCGAAAACTTCCATAAAAACGACAGAGCAACAGGTTATTTAACCTAGTTAATGGAACGAAAATAATGACAGAGGTATGATATTCAAAAAACGGACCCGTGGTGTATTTTATGCTATCCAGACCCATATACGACTACCCGCCGAAGCTACTTCCCGAACCCAAATAACCCCACGAACCTGATAAACCTCACAAACCTGGACTTTTTTGCTTTTTAACGTCAACCCGGAACTATTTAAAGAATTACTGTGCCCTTTCTAAACAAGCCCGCTTAGAACCAGCAACACTTAGAACCCAGAAAAGCCATCAACGCCCAGAGATTGAATCCTTCCATATATTTCCTATATGATTGAGTAGCAGTTGAACAAAAGGGGATATTATGACTAAAACAATCTCTCAGTCTATTAAATTAACTCACGAGGATGATCAGTGGGTGGCAGTCGACGATGAAACCGGGATAGCAAGTCAGGGAGATACCCGTAAGGAAGCACTACTAAATCTTGACGAAGCACTGGAATTAACCTGGAAAGCCCGGGAGAGCAAGTCAGAAGCCAAGTAACCGAACACACCCTAGTTTAAATGAACCACCCTGACCTTTCTGGTAAGGACGTCGTCAAAGTCCTGACCAAATTTAACTACACAAAAGATCGCCAAAAGGGAAGTCATGTCGTTTTAAGTATAGACATCCGGATACGGAAGAAATTCGGACCGTGACGGTACCACTCCATGATAGTCTGAAGACCGGGACTCTTACAGCATTGCTAAACAAGCTGGAGCCAACGACCTTCACGAGTTTGTTGATTGGATAAAAATCGTTAGCCCCTATAAAACCAACGAACACGATAATACCTAAAAAGCTCTGCAGGACCTCCGCCCCCCGGTTATCGACGATTCACTAAAACCAAAGATCTAACACCCAGCGATTGGCTTACGCGTTGCTTAAAAAGGAACCCCCAAAGATGTCTTTTGTCGTTTCCCCAACCCCAATACCAAACACCCAGAACCTAATACCCAGAGTATCCCGGAACTACCCAACCCAATAACCCAAAAACCTTACTCCAAATTGACTTGTAGAAATATTGGAGTTAGACTTGACATAACAAGAAAAGATATTTCTAATTCATACCCATAATTTTCATAGGAGCATTCAGCCATGAAAACGCTAGATATTTCGGAATCAATAGCAGAGGCCATGGAATACGTAGAAGGGGACTCACTTGAAAGTAAGCTGTCCCAGTTGCTCACCAGAGATCTCAAGAACAGGCTCCAGCGTTGCTCCGAGCGGATTGTTGAATACGAGGCAAAGTATGGATACGAATTTCCCGAATTTAAACAGGCCTGGAAGGAGGGAAAAATAGACACCCCGCATTCCCGCGAAATCGAAAGTGACTTTATGGAATGGGAAAGCCTCGTTGAAGAAAGGAAATTCCTCCTTTCCCAGCTAAAGAAGATGAGCGAGAAAGACCCTGCCTCGGATTAATGAAACTATCCTCTAAGGAATTTCGCGATAGGGTCCAGGAACTGGCCGATATTTATCTCCCCCATGCTAACGTCCAAACTAAAGAATACAGCAAGTTTAGGCTAAAATTAAGGTTGAACTTATCGGTTGATTTTTTCATCGAGGTATTTTATTCCCCACGGACGGATAAAGTCAGTTTCACGCTAATAGATGATGAAAAAAGAATCTTTGGAATAGATAACCTGGGAGGCTGGCATCGGCATCCTTTAGAAAACCCTTCTACTCATGTGGATATAACGGAACCAAAGTTAGAAAAAATTTTTGAGTCCATAAAAAACGCCATAGAGGAAAAGAAGACTTAAAGTTCCCATAGATGCTTTTTAACTAGTATCAAGTACCAAGTACCCAGTACCTACTTCCCCAGCACGGCCACTAAGGACTGCTGCATAATGGTCCTAAATCCTAGCCACCAAATCCCCGTTTCCGTCGCCGAACCCCTCCGCAGGAAAAGCACCCATAATTAACCCCATGGGATCTAGAAATGACCTCAAAGCTTAATTTGATAACACCAAACTTGCCTTTTTGCTTTTCGCCGGCAACTAGAGACTATGGGGTAAAGTCAAGTCTCACCTCCAGAAAGTTGATAAGTGGGGATCTTTTCCCCATTATTGGTTTCGGGAGAGGGCTCGGATGACCTCTCATCTTCTGGATAACTTCCAGATTGAGGCTTCCGAGTTCTCTCTCCGTCTTTCTCCTTTCTCTTTTCCTCGTAGTTTGGGTCGAACTCTTCATCAGAAGTAAGTATCCCATAGATAATATGAACAAGCTTTCTCATACATGATCCAATGGCAACCATCCTATCCTTGCCTTTTGCCCGCTGCTTTTCGTAGTGTTCTTTAATTATCGGGTTACAGTTGACCGCGGACAAAGTGGAGGTAAATACGGCACACTTTAGTCTTGGATTCCCCTTCTTGGTCATATCCGGATGGGGGTCTTCGTAGTTCCCGGACTCACTTAGTTCCGGGTAAGCACCCACGTAGCCGTTTAGCTTGGTGGCGGTGGCGAACCTGTTTACATCCCAGATCTCGGTGGTCATTGTTGCCCCGTTTACCGGACCGATGCCATCCACTGATTCTAGTTTATTGGGGACGATCTCCCGGAAGCTTTCCTTTATTTCCTCGTCCAAGTCCTCCACTTCCCGTTGGACTACGGTAATTTGTTCCGCCAGGTGTCTTATGGTTATCTCTATTTCCGGTCCGTAGCCTTCTCCTACGGTATTGGCTGCTACCTCAATTAGCTTCCTTGCCTTCTGTTCTCCCAGTTTGTGGTTTATTTTGCCGTAACGTAGGTTGGCAAGCTCCTCCACATCCAGCTTGGCAATCTTCTCTGGCCCGGGGTACTCCCCTAAGAGAGTAAGGGAGCTAACCGCCGATGACTTCCCGAAACAGTCGGAGTACTCGGGAAACACACCGACCAGTAAGTCGTTTAGCTGTTGGATTAACCTGGTCTTCTCTTCTACCCGAGAGGCCCTGTATCTACAGAGCTTTCTTAAGCTACGCAACCTTTTGTTCGTCCTCGGGGTTGACTGGGGCTTAAACCGGAGGACGTATCTGGCAATTGCCTTGGCGTCGGCCGCATCGGTCTTTACTCGAGATAGGTCCATCTTCTTGAACTGATGGATCTCGTTTGGGTTGATCAAACTCAGGGTGATATCCAGTTTCTCCTTTAGCTCCATTAGCTGGTTAAATACCGGTTTCCAGTAGTTTCCAGTTGCCTCCAGCCCGAGGTGTATGCTACTGGTAGAGTGTTTCCACAGTAACTCTTCTAGCTTTTCAAAGCCGTCCTTGTCGTTGGTGATCGTAGTTTTGTAGGCTGGATTATCGTCTTTTTGTTTGATCGCGTAGACGGCGTGCTCTTCCGAACCCACGTCTATACCAACATATGTACTCATAAGATTCGACTCCTCCCATTGTTTA
>JAGYME010000068.1 GCA_018400715.1 Candidatus Bipolaricaulota bacterium | reverse complement strand
CCTTTTTTTCGCGGCGCCAGAAGGCATACACGAAAAACTATTGAACGCTATTGATACCCATCTCATAAATCTGAAAAAAGACACGCAATCAATATGCTATAAGTCGCTAAAAAGATGGATCTCATAGAGAAAGCAGAGAAAAATAAATCCTTGAATTCACGGGCATCCGTTAGAACCGGAAATATGGGAAGGAGGAGAACTCGATGAAACTGCGTACACAATTGCTTCTGGGATTTTATGTGGTTTTTGCGGTGATACTGCTCGTTGTTGGGATCAGCTATCAGACGACCCGCTCACTGCTGGACTCGACTGCATTGGTCGAGTATGTGCACGAGGTCATGATCAAGGCGCAGAAGGTGCAAAAGCTGGTCGTAGATATGCAGGCCAGGAAGCGGGGCTTTCTGATTACCGGCAAGGAAGCATACCTCGTGCCTTACGAAGAAGCCGTGCAGTCATACAAAGAGGAATTCGCCAAACTCAGGGAACTCGTGGCCGATAACCCGCGGCAGATCGAACGCGTGAAAGAGGTTGAGAGACTCGTCCATCGCTGGAGCCAGACCGTGGCGTTGCCCCAAATCGAGGAACGCCGGAAGTTGACCAGAGGCGAAATCGAACTGCCCGAATTCATCGAGAAGGTGCAAGAGGAGGAAGGCGGTGGCAGCCAGCTTTTTGAAAACGTGGGTACAGAGCTCAACGCGTTTATCGGTGCGCAGCGCGCGCAGCTCAGTCGGCAGGAAGAAGAGGCCGAGACCGCGGCCGGCCGCAGCATCTTCACCGTAATCCTGTTTGCCACAGTGGGCTTAATCCTGGGGATTGGGGTCATGCTGTACGTTGTCCGTTCCACGTTGAGGCGGGTGGGCGGGGAACCTTCGGCCATTGCGGGCGTTACCGAGCAAATCGCCAACGGCAATCTCGACATCCAAATCGAAGGAGGAACCGGCATTCACGCATCGGTCGCCAGGATGCTGGATGCGCTCAGGGCAAATCGGGACAACACGCAAAGGCAGGATTGGCTGAAGACGGGCATCACTCGACTCAACGAAGTTATGAGCGGTGATCCGGACCTCAGCACTTTGGCCTCAAAAGTGATATCCGAAGTCACCACCTATCTGGATGCCCAGGTCGGGGCGCTGTATGTGATTAATGCGGAATGCGGAATGCGGAATGCGGAAGAAAGCGGGCTGGATTCAGGTCCCGAGCTCCGAGCTCCGGTTTCCGCGTTACTGCGGCTCGTGGGCAGCTATGCCTACACAAAGCGCAAGAACCTGTCCAACGTCTTCAAGCTGGGAGAGGGTCTGGTCGGCCAGGCAGCGCTGGAAAAGCAGCAGATTCTGGTAAACAATGTGCCCGAGGATTATATCAAAGTGACCTCCGGATTGGGTGAACGTACCCCACGGTTTATATGCGTTACGCCATTCCTATATGAGGGTAGAATAAAAGGGGTTATAGAGATAGGCACGCTGAACCAGATGACTGAGAAGCAAATGGAATACCTGGTGAAGGCTATGCCGGCACTGGCTTTGATTGTTGAAAGCGCCGAGGGCCGGACAAAGCTCACTAAGGCACTTCAGGAGTCACGGCAGTTCTCCGAGGGGCTTCAGGCCCAGCAGGAGGAACTCAAGGCAGCCAACGAGGAACTGGAGCAACAGACCCAGCGCCTGACCGGTTCGGAGGAACGGCTCAAGACCCAGCAGGAGGAACTGGAGGTCACCAACGCGGAGCTGGAAGAAAAGAACGAGATGTTGGAGCAGCAGAAGCGCGAGGTCGAACAGGCAAACAGGGTGGTCGAGGAAAAAGCCGCGGAGCTTGCCACGGCCAGCAAGTACAAATCAGAATTTTTGGCAACCATGTCTCACGAACTTCGCTCTCCGCTGAACAGCCTTCTGCTTTTAGCCCAGTCGCTGGCGCAGAACAAGGACGGCAACCTCACGGACGACCAGGTCGAGTCCGCCGAGGTCATCTACGGCAGCGGCACGGATCTGCTCAACCTTATCAACGAGATCCTGGATCTTTCCAAGATAGAGGCAGGCCGGGTAGACCTGCAGTTCGGCACGGTGCGGGTGAGTGATCTTGCGGACAGCGTCCGAGTCTCCTTTGGCCAAATGGCGGAAGAGAAAGGCCTCAAACTGGAGGTTGGGGTGAGCGGGGACGCCCCGGACGAGATAACAAGCGACAGGAAGCGCGTCGAGCAGGTCATCAGGAACCTTGTGTCCAACGCCCTCAAGTTCACGAAAGAGGGAAGCGTGACCGTCACGTTTGGTCAGTTGTCATTCGTCAATGGTCACTGGCAAGACGATACGGGAAAGATTGCCGACCTTCGCCTCCCTACCGACCAATCGCCAATGACCAATGACGCGACGAAGTCGCCAATGACCAATGACCGACGGTTGTCCATTGCCGTCAAGGACACGGGCATCGGCATCGCAGCGGAAAAGCACAAGATCGTCTTCGAGGCCTTCCAGCAGGCGGACGGCGGAACAGCTCGGAAGTATGGGGGAACGGGCCTGGGGCTTTCCATCTCCAGGGGCCTGGCCAACCTCCTGGGCGGAGAGATCCAGGTACAAAGCCAGGAGGGGAAAGGATCGGTCTTTACCCTTTATCTTCCGGTAAAGCTTGAAGAAAAGCGGAGCGAGGAGATCGGAGATCGGAAGAGGAGACGGGAAGACAGTTCCGCGTTCCGCGCTCGGCATTCCGCGTTCGAGCGTTCCGAGCTCCGAACTCGGACATCCATAGCGGATGATCGCGAAAATCTTGAGGAGGGCGACAAGCTCATTCTCATCATCGAAGACGACTCGAGGTTTGCCAAGGTCCTCTACGACAAGTGTCACGAGCGCGGCTTCAAGTGCCTGGCCGCGCCTGCGGGCGAGGCCGGTCTGGAACTGGCGGGCAAGCATCTCCCGGACGGCATCATGCTCGATATACGGCTCCCTGGCATGGACGGATGGGCCGTGCTGGGCACGCTCAAAGACGACATCAGAACCCGGCATATCCCTGTGCACGTTGTATCTGTGGAAGAGATGAGGACCGAATCCCTGCGGAGAGGGGCGATCGGTCATGCTACCAAGCCGCTCAACCAGGAAGAACTCGAACAAGCCTTCAACAAAATCGAAGCAACCGCTCATGAGAAGACCAAACGTGTCCTGCTCGTGGAGGATGACGACCGGATACGCCGCAGCGTCAAGCAACTGATTGGGGATGGGGACGTCCGGGTCGACGAAGCGGCCACCGGGGAGAAGGCCATCAAAGCGCTGCGGGCCACAAGGTATGGATGTCTGATTCTCGACCTTGGCCTGCCGGACATGAGCGGCGGCGAGCTGCTCAAGAGGGTGGAGGCCGAAGGCCTAAAACTGCCTCCGATCATCATTCACACCGCCCGGGAACTCACGGAGCAGGAGGAGATGGAGCTGCGGGAGCATGCCGAATCGATTGTGATCAAAGACGTACGGTCCCAGGAGCGGCTCCTGGACGAGGTGGCGCTCTTCCTTCACCGCGTGGTGAGCCAGATGCCGGAAAAGAAGAAGCAGATGATTCAGAACCTGCACGAGACCGACGTCCTGCTCAAGGACAAGAAGGTGTTGGTCGTTGACGACGACATGCGAACCACCTTTGCCCTGTCACGCCTCCTCTCCGAGCGTGGCATGAAAGCCCTGAAGGCAGGTAACGGGGAGCAGGCCCTTCAGGTGCTCGACCAAGAACCGGATGTGGACCTCATCCTGATGGACATCATGATGCCGGTGATGGACGGGTATGAGGCGATTCGCCGAATTCGGAACTCTGAACTCGCAACTCGGAAGGTTCCGATTATTGTGTTGACGGCCAAGGCTATGCCGGAGGACCGCCAGAAGTGCATCGAGGCAGGGGCGAACGACTACCTGCCAAAGCCGGTGGACCAGGAGCGTCTGATTTCGATGATGAGGGTGTGGCTGTACCGTTAGGAACGCGGAGTGCGGAACGGGGAACGCGGAAGGAAGATGAAGGAAGACGGATTGCGATTGGGGATTGGAGAGCTGGGATTTTGGATTTTGGATTTTGAATTGGATGGTAAATGCGATGATTGAAAGGAAGTCAATATGAATGCAGCGGAAATGAAAAATAGAACCAAAGTTTTTGCCAAAGAAATCATTAAGCTTTGCAGAAAGCTTCCAAAGAACAGAGAAGGAAATTTGATAGGGAATCAGATCTTTCGATCCAGGACATCCGTCGCTACGAACTACTTGCCCTGTTAAATAGCTTGAGTACCCATGTATTACACATATGTATTGCAGAGTAAGAAGGATGGTAATTTTTATACAGGTTTTACTAAAAACTTCAAGCTAAGATTTGAGCAGAAAAAGGCTCAAATCTTATTTAACAGGGTAAAAAGCTGATGAAACGCACTTTTGGCTGGAGCTTATAAAGGAAATGAAAATCCTTCAGACGCCGGAAATAGACAACTTGATGAAAGAAAATGATGAAATAATCTCAATTATTGTTTCGTCAATAAAAACAGCAAGGAAGAACAAATGAATCCAAAATCCGAAATCCAAAATTCCCAATTCAAAATCGAAGAGATTGAGATTGATCTTCTCCTGGAGGCCATGCAGCGGGCTTACGGCTACGACTTCCGCTCCTATGCCCGGGCCTCCATTGAACGGAGGGTGAGGCAATTCCTGTCAGGCAGCGGTTGCAGGACCGTCTCCGAAATGATCGACAGAGTGCTCCACGACAAGGATTTCTTCTCGCGCATGGCCCAATATTTTTCGATCCCTGTCACCGAGATATTTCGGGATCCATTCATCTACAGGGTTATCAGGACCGAGGTCGTGCCGATGCTGCGCACCTGGCCCCACTTGAAGATCTGGCATACAGGCTGCGCCACGGGCGAGGAGGTCTACTCCCTGGCCATCGTTCTCAAGGAGGAAGGCATTTACGACCGGTCGACCATCTACGCCACGGATTTCAACGACTCCGTTCTGGAGCGGGCCCGGGAGGGTATATATGAGATCGAGAAGATGCAGGAAGCCACCAGGAACTACCAGCAGGCGGGCGGCAGAGCCTCCTTCTCACAGTACTACCACGCCCGGTACGACGCCGCGGCCATGGACGACTCCCTGAAGGAGCGCATCACCTTCGCCAATCACAACCTCGTTAACGACCGGGTGTTCGGCGAGATGCACCTGGTCTTCTGCCGCAACGTGCTCATTTACTTCAACCACGAACTCCAGAACCGTGCCTTACAGCTCTTTACCGAAAGCCTGGTGCACGGCGGCTTCCTGTGTCTCGGCACCAAGGAAGACCTCCGGTTCACCGATGTGCGAGACCAGTACGAAGTAGTTGACGACAGGGCGAGAATCTATAAGAAGTCGGAAGGCGGAACGCGGAGCGCGGAAGGGTAACGAACGCGGAAGTCGGAACTCAGAACGGGAAAGGAGATATGAAGCAAGACGAATTGAGGAAACGAACCAAGGCTTTTACATTGAGGGTTATCAAATTGGCTGAAGCATTGCCTGATAATCCCATCGGGCGGGTGATCAGAAATCAACTGTTGAGATGTGGAACAAGCGTTGGCGCGAACTATCGGGCGGCCAAACGGGCTAAATCAACGGCTGATTTCATCAGCAAGATGGGGACGGTTGAAGAGGAAGCCGACGAGTCCGTGTATTGGATGGAGTTGATTGTCGAATCCGGCCTGATGGAGCAAAATCCCACTTCGGATTTGTACCAGGAAGCTGACGAAATCCTGGCCATGGTCGTCGCTTCCATAAAAACCGCGAGAAAGCACAAATGACCTCCGGTTCTGAAACTCCGCATTCCGCGTTCCGCGCTGTAGTCATCGGAGGGTCCGCCGGCGGGTTCGAGGCGCTCACGGCGATCCTTTCGGTACTTCCCGGGGATTTTCCCCTGCCGGTCCTCGTTGTCCAGCACCTGCACCCGAGCGACGCAGGTTCGTTTGCCCGGCACCTGGCACGCGCTACACGGCTCCCGGTCATCGAGCCATGCGACAAAGAACCAATCGAGCGAGGGCGCGTGTACGCCGCACCCGCCAACTACCACATGCTCGTGGAACGGGACGGTTCCACCATTGCCCTTTCCATTGACGAACGGGTCAATTGGTCAAGGCCGTCTATTGATGTTCTTTTCGAGAGCGGTTCCAGGGCGTGGGGTGAAGGGGTAATCGCAATTCTCCTTTCAGGGGCGAACGCTGACGGCGCCAAGGGCATGGGCAAGGTCAAGAAGGCCGGGGGCCTGACCATCGCACAGGACCCTGCGAGTTCCCAAACCCCGTTTATGCCCCAGGCGGCGATCGACGCGGGAGGGGTGGACGAGGTATTGGGGTTAGAGCAGATTGGGAAGCGGCTTGTCGAACTCGGAACGCTAAAGCCAGACAGATTTTTCTCTCCGCGTTCCGCGCTCCGATTTCCGCGTTCGAATGGTTCCGAGTTCAAAGATAGGAGATATGAATATGACAGAAAAAGATGAGAAGCAAAAGCCGGACAGCTCTTTCTTTCCGGGCTCCGCGCTCCGATTTCCGCGTTCGAATGGTTCCGCGTTCGGAAGGCAGAAGATCCTTATTGTGGATGATAAGAAGGAGAATCTGCTCGCACTGCGCAAGGTCCTCGCGGACCTGGATGTTGAGATCATTGAAGCAACCAGCGGCAACGAAGCCCTCGCGGCAACCCTTAATGACGATTTCTCGGTGGCGATCCTGGACGTCATGATGCCGGGGATGGACGGATACGAACTGGCCGGGCACCTGAGAGGCGATGCCAAGACCCGGCGCCTGCCGATTATCTTCCTCACGGCATTCTCCTCCGGCGAGGGGCTCGTCTTCAAGGGGTACGAAGTCGGCGCAGTGGACTACATCATCAAGCCGTTCAATGTTAATATCCTCCTTTCAAAGGTGGAGATCTTCTTAGAGTTGGGCCGCACACATGCGGAGCTGGCCGAAAAGATCGTGGCCCTGACCGCCTCGGAAGAGCAGTACAGAAGCCTGGTCACAACCATCCCTGACATCGTCTACCGGCTCGACATAGACGGTCGATTCACGTACCTGAACAACGCCGTCAAAGCGCTGGGTTACGCCCCGGAAGAACTCTTAGGGTCCCACTTCTCCAAAATCCTACGTCCCGACGATGTGGAGAACGTAAGCCGAGAATCCGTTCTGCCCAAGTACAGGGTTAAGAGCGCGGGCACCGAAGGTGCGCCCAGGCTGTTTGATGAGAGACGAACCGGAAAACGAAAGACCATGGGATTAGAGGTGCGTCTTGTGCCGCGGAGAGGAGGCAAGACCGTCCCGGGTGAGGTCCACAGCGGCGGGCCGGACGTCATCACAGTCGAGATTAACAGCTCGGGCATTTACGCGGGCACCCCTGACAGCAACAAGACAGTGTTCCTTGGAACGGTCGGCATAATTCGTGACATTACGGAGCGCAAGCGGGCCGAAGAGGAGTTGGCAAGACATCGTGATAAACTCCAGGATCTCGTCCGGGAGCGCGTCAAGGAACAGGCCTGTTTGTATGCTATTTCAAAAGTGTTAGCCGAACCGCATGATGTGTTGGACGACGTTCTGCGACAGGTCGTTCATTTCATTCCATCGGGCTGGCGGTATTCCGACATTGCATGCGCCCGGCTGCGCCTGGATGACTACACAGTTATCTCGGAACCTTTCCGTGAAAGCCGGTGGCACCTGGCTGTCGATCTTGTCATTGCCGGCCAAACTCGCGGCACTGTCGAATTGTTCTATATGGAGGAGCTGCCTGCATCGGATCAAGGGCCGTTTCTAAAGGAGGAGAAGGAACTCATAACGGGCATTGCACACATGTTAGGGCAGGCCGTAGAGCGCATGGAATCGGAGAAGGCATTAAAGGAAGCGCGTGACATCATCAACAAGAGTTCATTAGTCGCCTTCAACTGGAAGAATCAGGAAGGATGGCCGGTGGAGTTTGTTTCCGAAAATGTTGAGAGCCTCTTTGGTTTTCCGGCAGAAGAATTCATCACGGGAAAAGTGAATTATTCCGATTGCATTCATCCTGATGACCTCGAAAGAGTGGCCAAAGAAGTTGCGGAAGCAGGCAGCAAGGAAGGATTGACTGAGTTTACCCACGAACCGTATCGCGTCATAGCAAAGGACGGTTTGGAGAAGACAGTCAGGGACTGGACTTGTATCGTTCGAGATCATGATGGATGTGTCACGCATTACAAGGGTATCGTTGAAGACATCACCGAGTTGAAGCGGGCTGAAGACGAGCATGAAAAATTACAGAAGCAACTGATCCAGTCCCAGAAGCTGGAGGCCATAGGCACTCTGACAGGGGGGATTGCCCACGACTTCAACAATCTCTTGACCGCCATCATCGGAAATGCCGATCTGGCAATTGGGGATGCGGGGAAGGATTCGCCCCTCTATGAATCCTTAGCAGATATCAAGGGGGCCGGAGAAAGGGCGGCAGTACTCACGAGG
>JAGYME010000067.1 GCA_018400715.1 Candidatus Bipolaricaulota bacterium | reverse complement strand
TATTTCCTACCTTAGCTGTAAGACCATCTTTACCGTGTCCGCGTCGCGGTCGACCTCCTGGAACCCCATCTTCCTCGCCAGCGAGAGCATGGGTTTGTTGCTCTTCAATATGGTCGCGTAGATGCTGCTTAACTTCTTTTCCTCCGCTACGCCGATCAGCGAGTCGGTAAGTTTCTCTCCCAGCCCTAGTCGTTGCCACGGGTCTCCTACGACGACAGCGTACTCGCCTGTGTCCTTGTCTGGACCGATGATCAACCGACCAACTCCGATCATCCTGTCTTCTCCTTCCTCTTCCAGAATCCCCACGATCGCCATCTCCCGGCGATAATCTATGTTGGTATAGCGGGTCATCTCCTTGTGGGTAATCTCGGTCCTGGGCCCGAAGAACCTCTGACGCCAGGTCTTGTCGGAGAAGGAGTCGAACAGCTCAAACTCTAGCGGTTCGTCCTCGGGTCCGATTGGCCTGAGGGTGACCTCGCGTCCGTCGCTCAAACGCCAGTCCTCAATGTAGCGGCGAGGATAGGGTTCTATCGCCAGGTGCTCGTGTGCGTCCTTTACCTCTCCTTCCTTGTAATCATCGTCGAGAATGATCCGAGCGTCGAGGGACTTGAACGAGCCGTCGACGACGGCCATGGGGTTGATATCTATTTCCTTGATCTCCGGGAAGTCGACAATCAACTGAGAGAACCGCACAAGCAGTTCCTCCAGCTCACGAATGTTGGCACCGCTGCTGCCCCGGAAACCTTTGAGCATCTGGTATATCTTCGTGTCCTCCATTAACCGATGAGCCAGGACCTGGTTCAGGGGCGGGAATCCGGCGGCCGTATCGCGGTAAAGCTCTACGCCGGTGCCACCTCGGCCAAACAGTATCGTCGATCCAAACAGAGGATCCTTCTTCGAGCCGAGAATTAATTCACAACAGACCCCGGTGATCATCTTCTGCACGCTAACCCCGAGAACGTCGGCGGATGGTTTTCTGTTTTTTGCCCGCCTGACGATCCTCTCATAAGCCTTTTCTACCTCTTCCTTGCTCTGAAGATTCAGTTCGACGCCACCGACGTCGCTCTTGTGGGTTATATCGTGTGAGTATATCTTCAATACCACAGGATATCCCATGTCATAAGCAATATTAGAAGCTTCCCTGGGCGACTCCGCGATCTTCGTCTTTGAAATCGGGATGTCGTAGGTCTCCAGGAACTTCTTAGCCTCTATTTCAGAGAGGACGGTCCGATCGGACTTGAGGATCTTCCTGACCATTGCCTTCAGGTGGTGGTGCGGGGGCTGGCTATCTACGGGAAGCTCCTCCGGCGTCTCGTACAGAAGCTCAAGGTTCCGCGCATATCGGTACATGTACATGTAAGAGCTTATCGCCTGTTCTGGAGTGGGCCGGGTCGGAACGTTCTCCTCCCTGAGATGTTGGCGTCCACCCTCTACATCGGCGCCACCCATAAACGAAGTGACGATCGGCTTATCAGTATTCTTGGAAACCGAAGCAACGGCCTCCGCGGCGTCTTCCGCGGTCGCCTCGCCCTGTGGTGCGTATATAACGATAGCACCGTCGACGTTGGGATCGTCCAGGCAGGCCTCGATCGACTTTTCGTACCTCTCCACGTCGGCATCTCCCAGCACGTCGACCGGGTTCTTCTTGCTCGCGTGAGTCGGAAGGAACTCGTTCAGCTTGCTGACGGTCTCCGCTGACAGTTCAGCTATCTTGCCGTCCCAGTCAAGTATGGCGTCCGTGGTCATTATCCCCGGCCCACCGGCGTTGGTGATTACGGCCAGGTTCGGTCCTTCCGGTAGTTCCTGCTTGCTCAGCGTTTCCGAACTGCTGAACAGATCGTCCACGTCGTCCACCCGCGTCACGCCGACACGCTTGAAGGCGGCGTTGTAGACCTCGTCCGCCCCAGCAAGTGAACCCGTGTGGGACGCGACCGCCTCCGCGCTCTTCGAGTACTTTCCGGCCTTGATAACCAGAATTGGCTTGGTCCGGGCGAACCCCCGGGCCGCGCTGAGAAAATTTTCCGCGTCCTTGACCGCTTCCATGTACATAATAATGCTGCTCGTCTTTGGGTCCTGTCCGAAGTAGTCGATCAGGTCTCCAAAGTCGATGTCCATCATGTTTCCCACGGAAACGAAGCTGCTGAAACCCACCTTGGCTTCCGTAGACCAGTCCAGGATGGCCGATCCCATCGCTCCGCTCTGAGATAGGAAGGCGACGTTGCCAGCATCGGGATTCTTTCTGAGGAAGGTAAGGTTCAGGTTTGAACCAGGCCTGATCGCGCCCAAACAGTTGGGCCCCAGGATCCTCATCTTATGCCTCTTTCTGGCCTCGTTCAGTTCTTCCTCGATCTTCTTACCTTCGCTCCCCGTTTCACTAAAACCGGCCGAGATAACTATCCCCGCCTCTATCCCCGCCTCGCCACACTCTTCCACGATCCCGGGGACGGTCTTGGCTGGCGTAGCTATTATAGCCAGGTCGACGTCGGATTTTATTTCCTTCACGTTAGAAGCTGCCTCGATGTCCATGACGGAATCACTATTGATATTTACCGGGTAGATCTCTCCGTCAAACCCCTCCACGATGTTCTTCATTAACGTAGCACCAACGGAGCCTTCCCTTTCGCTTGCTCCGATAACTGCCACTGACTCTGGTTTAAAGATTTTATCCAGTTTTTCAGCTGGCATTGTAATACCTCCCAAAAAATTCGTAATGCTTCGATATATTGGTCAGGAAAACGCTTGCCACGTTTCTCGTTAATATTTTGATAAAGATTCCCTCGGCGACGTGCCCATAAAACGTTCAGAAAAATCCAGGTATTCGCTAACTATTTCACGGGTATTAATAGTACAATTGCTGAAATTGCTTATTAACCGCGTAAATTATAAAGGTCTTGGAGGTAATTTGAAATAGCCGTCGGGTTTACAGTCCACAGTTTTCAGTCCGCAGTCCGCAGTCAAAAAGCGTCATGAGTCAAGTGTCGTGCGTCCTGGGTGTTGGGTTTTGGGTTTTGGGTTTTGGGTCCTGGCAATTAATATCTAGTAACCAACTTAATCAAATCCCCAATTAACCAATTAACTAGCTAACCCGTGAACCCCCGCCCATCGCCAAAGACCTCGACCCTCACACCAAAAAACTGGTACCTGGTACCTGGCAACTGATACCTCTTAAACCCGCCAACCCCCTCTCACCCGACATCCTAAATCCTACATCCTAAATCCTACATCCTGAAACGGATACCGGATACCTATTACCTGGTACCTCGCTAACCACGGCCAACGCCCGCTCACCAACCAACCCACATCCTACCCCCTGAATCCTAAATCCTAACCCCCATTACCCCATCAACCCGCGTCACGTACGTACAACTTCTTAACGTAAATAAACGTCCCAAAGCCGACGATCAGGACGATGCTGATCACGTGCGCGGCCCTTATCGGTCCGAACCAGAGACTTCCGGCGCGGAAGACGCTCGATATCGACCGACCGACGGAATAGAGGATGAAGTAAAGAGAAATAATAAACCCGGACCTGTAACCGCGCTTTCGCAGTCGCCAGAGGACGAAGAAAACCATCAGGTTAGCAACCATCTCGTACAGCATCGCTGGGTGGAGAGCCTGGTCCGGAAACTTCATCCCTCCGGCCGTGTTCGGCTTGAACTTTACCCCCCAGGGTAGGTCAGTGGGAAAACCGTAGGCGTCGCCGTTAAGAAAATTACCGACTCTACCAATAGCCTGTCCCAGGATAAGGGCGGGAGCGAGAGCATCGGCAAAATCCCAGAAGGGAACTTCCTTTAGCTTTACGTAGATGAAGACGCCTATCAAGCCCCCGATCAAGCCTCCGTGAATGGCCATACCGGAGATGCCAAACCCACCTCCCGCGTTCAACCCAATTATCGACAGCGGGCGGGCGCGGAAGTAGTCAAGGTTGAACAACACGTAATAAAGCCTCCCCCCGATCAGACCCAGGGGAAAGACGATCAAGAAGAAGTCGACGACGTCGTTAAAGGTCAGGTCGAGCCCCTTCCGGTCCACCTCTGACCTGAGGATAATCAACGCAAATATAAGGGCTACGGCGTAGGCCACGCCGTACCATCTGACCGTAATGGGACCCAGCGTAAAGGCAATTGGATGCACCCTCAACCTCCGAGAACGACGACGGCCAGTTGCACAACCCCAATGATAAAGCCGAGTACGGCACCAAACCACGTAATCGCGCGCAGTTGATTGCCGGTGACGTCGAGGACCAGCCCTTCCACCTCCAGGGTGGAAAAGTTGTTTACCTCCTTCCTGACGAGGTTACGGACGTCGATGACGGAGAGGAGCTGAGATATTTCAGTCGAAATTGACCTGGTCGAACTCTCGATCAACATCTCAATCAGAGGGTCAAGGTCCTCCGCCTCAACCCACCTGGAAAGCCTCCCCAGACGCCTACCCCTCAGGGACGTGATTTGCGCGCCGATCAAGTCGTTCACCTGGGAGCGGAAGTCGGGGGTCTCCGCCACGCGGCGGACGACGCGGGAAAACTTCTGAAATAGTTCCGTTCCCTGGTCGAGGGAACCGATGACTTCGTCCAGGTCCTTTCCCCTTACCTCCTCCAGCAAGCCCCTGATTATCCGGTCGACCGCGGACCGGACTCTCTCGTTCCTCACAAGTTCAACGGAAACGACCGTAAGCAAGGAGGCGATCTTTTTCTTGCTCCCGGTGGAAATTCCCAGGCCAGCAAGATCGCGATCGAGCAGTTTTTTCAACGTCTTGACGCCGTAATCGGCAATCTCCTTTCTTATTTCCTCCTGCTCGAGAAGCTCGATGATCCTGGGAAAGCCCTCGTCAACGGCTTCGTCGATCCTGGAGTCGAGATTTTCGTTGCCGACAACGAATATCTCGACAAAACCGTACTTCATCTGATCCCACACGGAGTCCTCGTCGTACCCCTCACGCACCTTCTCGCTGATAAATTCCTTGAGGAACTCCTTAACTCTGTCGCGAAATTCGGGGTTATCTAGGGTGATTACGCCCTTTTGCAGAAGTAGCGGGACCCAGTTTCGCGCCTGCACGACCGCCAGATCCAGAAACCTCTCGGAGAATAGCGAGGAGATCTTGCCCTCGTGGCGGTCGAACTCGCGGAGCTTTTTCAGCCAGAAGTATCTTACGCCCCGTTCGAACTCCTCCCCCTCAGCAAAATCGAAGATCAGTTCCTCCAAGGTCGCCGCGAGTGAATTGGCCGTGTTCCGATCTAGGAACTCGCCTACCACCTTTCCACGCGACCATTCCTTTGCGCTCGCGAGTCCGCGCTCCAGGACTTCGTCCAGCGCGCCGCTGCTGATAAACTCGATGACCCAGTCGGTTAACTTCTCCGACAGCCTTTCCTGGATGACGTCTAACCGGGACTTGTACTCCGGGGGCACGAGGTCCTCTAGTTTCCCCCGGTCCTCGCCTAGCTCGGCGTCAAGCCAGTTTTTTACGGTTACCTTGAGGCCAGACTTGACCTCGGGGGTATTGAGCCTCGCCTGAATTCCCTCGGAGGTTACCAGGTGTTCGGCCACTGCTTCGCCGATGTTTTCAGCAATTTCGTTCTTTCTCCGGGGGACCAGGCCGGGGGTAAAGGGAACCCGAAATCCAAAGACCCTCTTTTCGTGAAGGGGGCGAAACAGCATCTTGATGGCGATCCAGTTGGTCGAATACCCTATCACGCTGGCAACTACAGGGACCAGAATCCAGTAAAGTTGAAAGTCAGAGGTCATGTTTGCTCTCAGCCCTTAGCTTGAACTATTCACGCGTAAACCCCTCGGGTCTAACGTGATTCCTTCCCTGGCAATATAGCGGAGGGCGACGCGACCTAATCTGCGCAGGCGCGGAGGAAGTCGGCAAATAGCGGGTGGGGGCGTTGCAACCTTGACCTGAATTCCGGATGGAACTGCACCCCGATATACCAGGGATGGTCCTCCAGTTCGATTACTTCCACGAGTTGCCCGTTGAGTGAAGTCGCCGCCAGCTTCATTCCCGCGTCTTCAAAGTTCTCCCTGTAGTCATTGTTGAACTCGTACCTGTGTCTGTGGCGCTCGTGAATGGTGTTCTTGCCGTAGATCTCTTCCGTCTTCGTGCCCGGCTTGACGTCGGACTCGTAACTTCCGAGCCGCATCGTCCCACCCTTGTTCTTGATCTCAATCTGATCGGGCATAAGGTCGATGACAGGGTCCTCGGCGCCCTCATCAAACTCCGTACTATTCGCACCTTCAAGCCCCAGGACGTTCCTGGCAAACTCGATCGATGCCACCTGCATTCCCAGGCAGATACCAAACAGAGGTATGTCGTTTTCCCGGGCGAGCTTGGCCGTGGCGATCTTTCCCTCCACGCCGCGCTTACCGAAACCGGGCGGGATGACGACTCCGTCCATCCTCTCCAGGTGGTCGCCTAAGCTCTCCTTGTTTAAGTCGTCCGAAGAAAACCATTCGAACTCGGGTTTAATCCCGGTCTCCGCTGCGCCATGCTCGAAGGCCTCGATGATGCTGATGTAGGCGTCCTGGAGTTCTGTGTACTTACCAAACATCCCTATCTTCACGGTGCTGTCAGGGTTCTTTATCCTGGCCACCTTCTTTTCCCATTCCGCCAGATGTCCTTCCTTCCTGGGGAGCTCGAGTTCTTCCAGGACCCTGACGTCCAGCTTCTCGTCGGCCATTGCCAGAGGTATGTTGTACAGCACGTCCATATTTTTGTTTTCTATGACGTTCTCCATGGGGACGTCACAGAAGAGGGCGATCTTTCTCTTGACCTTGACGGGTATTGACCTATCACAGCGGGCCACGATTATATCAGGCGTGATACCTATGCCCCGCAGTTCCTTAACGCTGTGCTGGGTTGGCTTCGTCTTAAGCTCCTTGGAGGTTTTAAGGTAGGGAACGAGGGTGAGATGGATAAATGCCACGTTCTCCCGTGGGATCTCGTCCTTCAGCTGTCTGAGGGATTCGAGGAAGGGGAGACTCTCTATGTCACCAACGGTACCGCCGACCTCGGCGATAATTATATTGGAGTCCGTCCTCTCGAGAGGCTCATCTATCTTGGCCTTAATCTCGTCAGTAATGTGAGGAATAATCTGGACGGTCTTCCCGAGATACTCCCCCTTTCTTTCCTTATCAATCACGGAGGAGTAGACCATTCCGGTAGTCACGTTGTTGGCCGCGGAGAGGTCCTCGTTGATGAACCTCTCGTAGTGTCCCAAATCAAGGTCCGTTTCGGCCCCGTCTTCGGTTACGAATACCTCTCCGTGTTGGTAAGGATTCATCGTGCCGGCGTCCACGTTAAGGTATGGGTCTATCTTTTGTAGGGTAATGTTGTAGCCTCTTGACTTGAGCAGCAGGCCCAGTGAGGCAGCAATAATCCCCTTGCCCAGCCCCGAGAGAACTCCCCCCGTTACAAATATATACTTGTTATCCATATTACCTGCAGTTGAATTCATAATGAAAGTATTGTAGATAACTGCGGTGACTCGTGCAATAATCACCGACCGAGGCCGTCCGTATTAAGGACTACTCTTCCAACAACTCCTCCAGGATCTTGGCGTGGAGGTCGTAAGAACCTCCGCCGTAGAGCACGAGACGGACAAGCTCTGGCAGTTCGTTGTTTTTGAGGAAGTCAATTATCGTCTCCAGCGCTATTTTACCAGCCGGCTCCTCAGGATAGCCAAATGCCCCTGTACTAAGCGCAGGAAAGGATATGCTCTCGATATCGTTATCCCGGGCCAGCTCCAGGCTGTTTCTATACGAAGACTCCAGCAACTTCGGGTCCTCGGGGGAGTTGCTATATACGGGACCGACCGTGTGGATCACGTAATCGGCGGCCAGGTTGTATCCCTCGGTAATCTTTGCCTCGCCAGTCCCGCAGCCGTTTAGCTTCTTGCACTCCTCCCAGAGTTCAGAGCCTGCCGCACGGTGGATGGCGCCAGCGACACCACCACCAGGCGCCAGTCGTTTGTTCGCGGCGTTAACGACCGCTTCCGTCTCCTGCCGCGTAATGTCTCCACGGACCAGTCCCAACTTATTACCGTTGATCCGAAGAATCATAGTCTCCTTCTTATTGGACTTATTGGACATGACTATTCCACCTCCCAAACAAGGTTCGCGATTTCAGTTCGTCGTTTCAGTCCGCAGTCCGCAGTCGTAAAACCGTTCGCCATTCTCCGTTCTTCGTTCGTCGTTAACAACCAAACAGCGTTTGTTATTGTTTTCTCACATAGCCGCGGGTTTACCCGTGGTGTTGGGATAGTTCTATAATGTTGGCGCAGTTTCTTCGGTATGTGCAGACTAGCTGAACGGCTACGTTGCACATACCGGAGGAACTGTTATGACACTTAAACCAAACTCAACCTCACGGGTGAACCCGTGCCTATCGCCTTTGAATCCCAACCACTACCACCGAAAAACTGATACCTGATACCGAGTACCGGATACCTCTTTCACCCCGCCAACCACCGCTCACCGGCCATCCCTAGATCCTAGATCCTAGATCCCAAATCCCAACCCCTAG
>JAGYME010000066.1 GCA_018400715.1 Candidatus Bipolaricaulota bacterium | reverse complement strand
AGCAGTTCTTTATGCATGATTAATTAACCATAATGGTTCTGTAGGTTCATTGCAAAAACAACCCTTAGGTCTTGGACAATTGGTGCCCATAACCCAATTCACAAAATCCCCATTAACCCGTTACCCGTCACCCATTCCCCCGACATTCCAAACCCTAGATCCTGAATCCTAAATCCTACATCCTGAAACTGGTACCGGATACCTCATTACCCATCACCCGTTACCCATCACCCGTTACCCATCACCCGTTACCCGTTACACATTACCCGTTACACATTACCAATTCACCAATTAACCAGTCAACCCATTAACCCATCAACCCGTATACCCGCGTGCAAACTGAGTCTAAGCCCGGCCCTTCCTACGTGAACTTTTAGCATATCGAAACTACCTTGACAGTTTTACCCGACCATGTTATATTAAATAATAGATATTTCGGTAAGGTTAACGGTAAGGTTAATGATATACTATGAATAAACGCACGACTATGGAGGACGTAGCTGAGGTCGTCGGCGTATCGGTTAACACCGTGTCTCGAGCTTTGAACGACAAGCCGGATATCAACTCCGACACGAAAAAGAAAATTCTGGAAGCAGTCGAGAAGCTAAACTACCACCCAAACAGGCTAGCTCGGGGGTTGCGCCGGCAGAAAAGTGGCATCATCGGCGTTATCGTGGCCGACATCGCCAACCCGTATTTCTCCACCATGGTAAAGGGCCTGGAGGAGGAGGCGACGGAGAGGGACTACAGCATCATCCTTCAGGATACGGACGAAAAGTACCAAAATGAGGTCGACGCCATTGAGACGATGATGGAGGAGCGGGTCGACGGCATTATCCTCTCCCCCGTACAGACGGAAGCGGGGACTGTGGAGAGGCTGAAGGAACAACATATCCCTTTCGTCCTCGTCGCGAGGAAGTTCTCCGACATCCCCACCGACTACGTTATCAGCGATGAACGCGGCGGGGCCTACCACGCAACGAAGTTCCTCCTGGAAAAGGGCCACGAGAAGGTCGCCTTCATTAACGGGCCAGTACATAACTCCAGTGCACTGGACAGGTTGAAGGGTTACCGGCGGGCATTCGCGGAGAACGGCGTCGAACCCGACGAGGACCTTATTACCCACGGGGCGGTCAGCACCGAGGATGGGTCCCGGTTCTTCAAACTCCTGTATGAAAAGGAAACCGACTTTTCCGCTGTGTTTGCCTTCAGCGACTTCGTCGCGCTCGGGGTGTTGAGTGCCGCCCACGCTAAAGATATCAAGATTCCCGACGACCTGGAGGTCGTTGGCTACGACGACATCGAGTTTACCAACTGCATGAGCACGCCTCTCCCCTCGGTCAAGGTCCCCAAGCGAGAAATGGGGAGGAGGGCTCTGGACATACTTCTCAAGAGGATCGAGTTCAAGGGAAAGGTAGAAGAATACGGAGGGGAAGAGAGGTTTGAGGTCAAGTTGCCGACGGAATTTTTAGAGAGAAGTTAATACCAAATTAGGTGATTAAATGAACTCACGAGAGAGAGTACTCGCAGCGCTGAACCACGAGAAACCGGACAGGGTTCCACTGGACCTGGGTGGATGGGTCACGTCGATGCACAAGAAGGCGTACGAAAACCTGGTTGATTCCCTGAAAGATGAGTCGTCGAATCCGAACAAGTACCCTGACGACTACAGGATAAAGGACTGGGTACAGCAGATGCCCGATATTCACGAGTCCGTCCTGACCAGGCTGGGGATAGATACCCGGTACGTACGCCCGGGCGCCCCAAAGGGCGATGACTGGCGGTTGGAGCGGAGAGAGGACGAGGAATATTCCTATATTACGGACGGCTGGGGTGTCGTCAGAAAAATGCCCAAGCACGGCGGACTCTACTACGACATCGTCTTCTCCCGTTGCCCGCTCAGAGACGCCACGGTCGAGGACCTCAAGGAGTATCCATGGCCCGACCCCGAAGACCCGGGGTTCATTGAAGGATTGAAGGAGAAGGCGAAGGAGATCAAGGACAGGGGTTATGCGGTCGTCGCCGACTTTAACTTCGAGTCCTGGTACGAGAACTGCTGGTACATGAGGGGTTACGAACAGTTCTACAAGGACCTATACGTCAACCCCGATTTCGTCCACGCCCTGTTAAAGAAGACCTCAGAGGTTCACATGAAGTTCCTCGAGCACACCCTCAAGGAAGTTGGCGACGAGATAGACGTGATAATGCAGGGTGACGACCTGGCGAATCAGGACGGTCCGGCCATGTCGGTCGAGATGTACAGGGAGTTCGTCAAGCCCAGGCAGAGGGAGATCTTCGATTTGATAAAGAACATGACCGATGCAAAACTCTTCTACCACTGCTGCGGATCGGTTAAGGAGCTGCTCCCGGAGCTAATAGATATCGGCATAGAGATCATCAACCCCGTCCAGGTCAGGGCCAGGGACATGGACACCGACGTCCTCAAGGAAGAGTTCGGCAACGAGATCAGCTTCTGGGGCGCAATCGACACCCAGAAAACCCTACCGATGGGTACGCCCGAAGACGTAGCCGAAGCCGTAAAGACGCAGATAGATAACCTTAACAGGGACGGAGGATACGTGCTTACATCAGTTCACAACATTCAGGCCGACGTCTCGCCGGAGAACATTTTAACCATGTTCGAGACCCCTAAGGAGTACTCGTGAGGAAAGACGGCGTAATTAACAGACTGGAGGATGATTAGGTGAACCCGAAGGAGAACGTCCTCAAGACTTTGAGGTGCGAGGAGCCGGAGTGGGTCCCGACCCCCATGGTCGACAGCTCGATGACGGTAGTTACTCACGGCCTGCTCGAATATCCCAAGGGTGGCGGCGTGGACGACTGGGGTGTAAGATGGAAGCAGGGAGAGGAAGAAGCCGGCGCTGGACTGCCGGTGACCCACCCGATAGAAACACCTGAAGATATCGAAGACTATCCTTTTCCCGACCCCGACGCCGACGACCTCATGGGTTCCGCCATCGAAGCTATCGATAAGGTGGACCGCGATACCACTCTGGTGTTAGGAGACAACGGCTGGGGCCTGTTCGAGCGCAGCTGGATCCTCGCGGGCATGGACAGGTTTCTCATGTGGATGTACAGGGAACCGGAGGCGGTCGAGCTCCTGTTGAAAAAGATCGCCGAGGTGAAGATCAGGGTCACGGAGCGGCTTATAGACGAGGTCGGCGTCGACGGCGTAAGGTACGGCGACGACTGGGGAGGGGAGACGGAACTGATGACCGGCCCCGACCTGTGGCGGAAGTTTATCAAGCCGAAGCAGATGCTCCTCTACGACGCCTGTACGGAGAGGGGTGCGTTGATCATGCAGCACGCGGACGGCCACGTGGAGGAGATCATCCCCGACATCATCGACATGGGGTTGACGCTTCTCAACCCGCTCCAGCCGGAGTGTAACGACGTCGGTTGGGTCAAGGGAGAGTACGGGGAGAGGATCGCCTTTCACGGAGCGGTCGGCTCGAGGATTCTCGACAATGGGACGCCGGAGGAGGTCAAAGAAGAAGTGAAGACGAGGGTAGAGCGTCTGGCAGAAGGCGGGGGTTACGTCCTCGCTCCGGCCCACGCCTATTCTTACTCGGAGGAAAACCTCAAGGCGTTTAGACAGGCGGCGATCGAGTACGGCGGGATCCCGGAAAAGTGGATCAGGAACAGCTCCCTGGAGATGGGGGATATCGAAGTATAGAGAGATGAGACGGGGCCGGTCGTCAGCCCCAAATAATCACACGACAAAGCCTATCTGAGGACCACTTAGCGGAGGGAGGTGGTAAGAGGATCTCAAGGAAAAATTTTGTCCCGATAACTTCTAATGGGTATCTATTGCACGTAGGAGGTGCATTGTTCATGGTAAAGAGCTATCTAAAAGTACTGTTAGTTTCTGTCGTTCTGCTGGGACTGCTGGCCGCGCCAGCGCTGGCAGCTGGGCACACGGAAGATCCAGTCGAAATTTACTTCTTCCCGGGCGGTAGCCCAGGAGGTTCGTTTGCCACGGTAGTGCAGAGAGGAGCCAGGGAAGCAGCCGAGATCCTGGGAGACAGAGTTAAAGTTAGGTACAAGTGGTCGGAGTGGGACCCGCAGAAGATGGTCAACCAGTTACAGGAAGCCATCGCTGCCAGGCCGGACGGAATAGCGATTATGGGACACCCCGGCGACGAGGCCTACAGGCCATTCGTCGAAGAGGCAGTCGAGAAGGGAATTATCGTTACAAGTCAGAACACCACTCTCCCGGAACTAGAGGCTAAGTACAAGAGCAAGGGGTTCGGATACGTCGGACAGGAACTCTATCCTTCCGGCTACACGCTTGGCAAGGCCGCAGCGGAGAGGGCCGGCCTGGAAGAGGGCGACCTCGCCCTGGTCTGGGGATTGAAGTCCGAGCCGACGCGTGGGCTGAGGACGCGTGGTGCGATCGACGCGCTGGAAGAGAAGGGAATCGAGGTCGATTACATCGAGATCTCCTCCGCAGTCGACGCGGACGCTGCCGCGGGAATCCCGATCATCACGGGATACCTGCAGAGCCATCCCGACTGTAAGTTGGTCATTACCGACCACGGCGCCCTGACGGCGACGCAGGAGGAGTACTTCAAGTCGGCCGGACTCGACCCCGACGAGATCTATGGCGCCGGGTTCGACCTGTCTCCGGCGACGGTTAGGGCGATCAGGTCCGGTTACACCGACCTCGTCCTCGACCAACAGCCGTTCCTGCAGGGCTTCCTGCCGGTAATGCAGATTTACCTGACTTCCAAGTACCAGTTCTCCGGCCTTCACATCAGGACGGGAGCGGGCCTGGTAAGTGCGGGAAACATCGAAGCGATCGCGCCTCTGGCAGAAGAGGGCATCCGTTAATAGACGTTCGTTCAGGTAGGCCGGGCTCTATCTACGTAGGTCCGGCCTACTTTCATATTCTAAATAGAGGAGGATTAGATTATATGCCATGAGTCTAGTCGAGATGAAGAACATCCATAAACACTTTGGTGGGGTTATTGCCTTGCGGGGCGTAGATTTCACCGTCGGCGATAACGAGGTCATCGGGTTGATCGGCGATAACGGCGCGGGAAAGTCCACGCTGCAGAAGGTGTTAAGCGGCCTCTATCCCCCGACCAAGGGCGAGATATACATCCGCGGGGAGAAGATCAACCCCCGCGACTATTCGGTGAAGAAGGCGCACGAACTGGGTATAGAGACTGTCTTCCAGGAGAAGGCGCTTGGTGAAAAGCAGGCCCTGTGGAGAAACGTCTTTTTGGGTCGACAGCCCGTGGGTCCGCTGGGATTCCTCGACGTGGACAAGGCGAAGAGCGAGACGGACAGGATCATGAAGGACTTCCTCGGGTTTACCGGAGCGGGAATCTCACCGGAATCGACGGTCAGCACGCTCTCCGGCGGAGAGAGACAGGGTATCGCAATTGGCAGAGCGATGTACTTTGAAGCCGACCTGATCATCCTGGACGAGCCCACGAACGCCCTTTCTGTCAAGGAGATCGGCAAGGTGCTGGACTTCATCAGGGAGGTCAAGAGGCGGGGTAAGTCCTGCGTCTACATCTCTCACACCATTGCCCACATTTACGAGGTCTCGGACCGGTTCGTCATCCTCGACAAGGGGAAGATCGTCGACCGCAGAGAGAAGGGTGATCTGACCGAACAGGAACTGATAGACGAACTAACACATCACGCGGCCAAGAGTGAAGAAGGCGCCGACGTATAAGGGGGAATATTAGGTTATGAAATTACTGGAAAAGGTAAAGACTTACAACACGCAGATAGGATTGACGTTTATTGCCCTGTTGATACTGGTTCTGTTCATGGTAACGGCACCGGGCACGTTCCTGAGGCCGCGAATTTACATCTCGTTTCTCTCCACGACTCCGTTCATCGGGATCGCGGGACTGGGTCTGACGCTGGTCCTCATTTCAGGTGAGATAGACCTGTCGTTTACCGCGGTCATGGCGTTTGCCGGGTTCGTGTTCGCCACTGTCATGGGCTTTACCGGAAGCATAATCCTGGGAATTCTTGCCGGTCTTGCCGCCGGTTCCGTAGTGGGGATGTTAAACGGTATGCTTGTTACCCTGATTGGGATACCGTCGATCGTCGTCACCCTGGGAATGCAGTTTTTGATCAGGGGTGCGACCAACATCATCGCCTCCGGCAGGGCGACGACGTTGACCGAGATATCGGGTACCCCGATGTACAACATCCTTGTCGGCGAGATAGGTGGAGTCATCCCCGCGCAGTCGATCTGGTTTTTGGCGCTGGCGGTGCTAATCTGGTCGCTACTCTTCAGGCACAGGTTCGGGGACCACATTCTGTTTAGCGGTGACAACCCGGAGACGGCGGAGATGATGGGTATAAGCGTGACCAAGACAAAGATACTTGTCTTCACCCTGTTCGGTATGCTCGCCGCCTTTGCCGGAATTCTGGACTCGTTCAGGCTTAGGACCTGGTGGCCGACGATGGGTGAAGGATACCTGATGACGACGATGGCCGCCGTATTCGTCGGCGGGACGTCAATGTTCGGTGGTGAAGGCACGGTCTACGGTACCTTCCTCGGGGCGTTCCTTATCGGATCGCTGGAGGCGGGAATCGTCGCGGCCGGTCTGTCAGGGTTCTGGACCAGGTTCATCTACGGGATCCTTATCCTCATAGCGGTAACGGTCCACACCCTGTTGCGGAGGAGATCGTAGGACATGGTTGCTTCGAGAGAGCGGGCCCAGAAGGCCCTGAACCACGAGGAGCCGGACAGGATACCCAACGACCTCTCGGGGACGATAGTTTCGGCAATCCACAAGGAAGCGTACACAGAAGTAACGGACTATCTGGGAGTAGACCCCGGCGGGATGGAGATGATGGACGACGTCCAGCAGTTACCCGAGGTAAGCGACGAGTTTCGCGACTACTTCGAGGTCGACTTTCTACAGCTGGCGGCGAACTCACCCAAAGACTGGGAGCTACAAATAGAGGAGCGGGAGGACTCCTTCGTCTACTACGACGAGTGGGGCACCTTAATGAAGATGCCCAAGAACGGGGGTCATTACTTCGACTATTACGAGTTTCCCCTGACGGGCGATTTGCAGGAGTTGAAGAATTATAACTGGCCCGATCCCGACGATCCCGCCCGGACGGAAGGGCTACGGGAGAGGGCAAAAGAGATGATAGAGGAGGGCTACGCTATATGTGGCAGCCCCCTGTTTGGCGGGGGAATACTGGAGCAGTCGGAGCGGATCATCGGACTGGCCGAGTTCTTCACCCTGCTGTTGAAGGACGAAGCCGCGGCCGTCTACACCCTGGACAGGTTAACCGATATCTACAGCCGGGCGATAGAGAACTTCCTGGCAGAGGTCGGCGACCTGGTTGACGTGATTCTGTACTGGGACGACATAGGTTCTCAGGACTCGCTGTTGATCTCCCCGAAGACATACAGGGAGTTGATTAAACCCCGGCAGGCGAAGCTGTTTGAGACGGTACACTCCAACTCCGACGCCAAGGTCTTCTACCACACGGACGGAGCGGTCAGAAGCCTCATTCCTGACCTGATCGAGATCGGCGTCGAGGTCCTCCAGCCGGTCCAGGTCAACTGCAGGGGTATGGGCGATACGGCTAGCCTGAAGGAGGAGTTCGGCGACGATATAGTCTTCTGGGGGGCGAGCTGTGACACGCAGAAGACGCTACCCTACGGTTCGCCCGAGGACGTAAGGGAGGAGACGAAGCGGAGGATCTTCGACCTCAAGGAAGGCGGCGGGTTCGTCTTCTCGCCGATCCACAACCTCCAGCCCGGCGTCCCCCCGGAAAACATCGAAGCCATGTACGAGACCTTTTTCGAGTACCGCGACTATTAATATGTTAAGCGAAGATACAGGACACCAACGGGTGATTTACTGCGAATGAACTCTAAACAACGCGTATTGGCCGCCTTAAACGGGGAGGAGCCGGACCGGGTACCGATCGACGTCTGGTACACCCCAGAGATGCTCGATAAGATGTCGGACCACATCGGTGCCGACGAACTGGGCTACCCCGACGAGGAGTACTCCCCCGAGCCCGTCCACCTCTTTTTCGGAAACGACTTACTGAGGACGACGGTCGGGCCGGCTGCTAGTTACTACCTGTCCGACGAGGACTACTACGAGGACGAGTGGGGCATCGGCTGGCGACAGATCGACTACGGCCAGGGTACCTATACCGAACCCTACAGGCACCCCCTGAAGGAGATAACCGACCCGAACGACTTCGAGATCCCCGACTTCTCGAACGACGAGAGGTACAATGATGTGAGATACCTGGTAGAAGAGTTCGGCGACACCCACGCGGTCGTGGGGGAGATAAGCTGTACGATATTCGAGCTCTCCTGGTACCTGCGTGGCTTCGACGTCGTGCTCTCCGACTTCTACAGGAACAAGGACTTCCTCCACGGGTACTTTAACAGGCTGAAGGAGTGGGCCCTTACCGCGGGGACGAAGCTCGTCGAGGCCGGCGTCGACATCATCTTCATGGGCGACGACGTCGGTTCCCAGGACAACATGATGATAGACCCGGAGACGTTCCGGGAGTTCTTAAAGCCCGTCTACGCCGAGCTCTTCTCCACCTTCAAGGACCTGAACCCCGACGTCAAGGTGGCGTTTCACACGGACGGGAACGTGATTGACGTGATCCCCGATTACCTGGAGATCGGTCTGGACATCCTCAACCCGATCCAGCCGCAGTCGCTCGACCCAAAGCTGGTCAGGGAGAAGTTCGGCGACCGGTTGACGATGTGGGGTAGCATAGACAACCAGTACACGATGCCCTTCGGGAGCGTCGACGAAGTAAAGGCCGAGGTCCGGTCCAGGCTGGAGAACGTCGCCCCCGGCGGGAGGTTGATCCTCGGTCCGTCTCACAACGTGCAGCCAAACACGCCGGTGGAAAACATGCTGGCCTTCTACGATACCGTTAAAGAAGAGGGACGATATCCGATATCGGTACCCGCCTGACTGGTC
>JAGYME010000065.1 GCA_018400715.1 Candidatus Bipolaricaulota bacterium | reverse complement strand
CTCCGACTGATGATGACCTGGAACTTACTTTTCAGAACACCGACGACGCGGCAATAGCTCCGGGAGAAACCGTTACCGTTTCCTATACCCTGACAGTGGATGGTGGAATAGGCGCGGGAGTTAGCCTCGACGATACGATCAAACTGGACCAGTATACTTCCCTACCGGGAGACGGAACCGTCGCCGAAGAGAGCGGGCATGAAAGGGTGAGCGGTTTTAGCAACACGGATTCAGGATATGACCTGGACGCTTTGAGCTGTCAGCATACTACCGCGGGACTGGACGCTAATAAAACCGTCTCTTCTACAGTTACGGAGCCAACGACAGCAAGGGAAAGTAACAGTGCCCAGGTGGGTGAACCCTTGACTTATAAAATTGAAACAACCGTTCCCAGTGGGACGACGGCTTACGATCTGACTTTTGCTGATACGGTTCCAGACGGAATTACGGTTAGTTCCGTGGATGCAGAAGTTAATGGGAGTTCCCAGGGCACGACTAGCTCTTCTGAAGAGTCTGATGGGACGACAGACGTGGAGGTAACCGGGTTAGGGGATCTGGCCGCAGGAACGACGATCGATGTGACCATTGATGGTACTGTTGATTCATACTACTCATCCGACTCTGCGCCTTCCGATAATAACGATAACGGTGTGGTTGATAGGGGCGATGAGTTTAAGAACCAGGGTACTTTTACCTGGAACGAGGTCGATGGGGACTCCAGTACTAGTAATGATTCCGTTTCCAATACAGTTTCTACGACCATAAGGGAGCCTGATCTGTCCTTCGAGAAAACTGTGGATGACTCGGATCATCAGGTTGGAGCATCGCAATCCGTGCAGTATACGATTTCCATCGATAACAACGACTCCGAAGGGAGCGCCTACGATCCCGTGGTTACGGACGTCGTTCCTGAAGAGTTACGTCCCCCCACTGTAGATTCGGTCGAACTAAATGGAAGTTCTCTGCCATCCGGAGATTATGGTTACGCCTATACTAGTTCGGACGGGACAATGACGTTTAACTTCGATCAGAGTAGTGACAATGAAATTGAGCCGAATGGAACTCTGGAGATCAAGTATTCTGTCAACGTTTCTGCGGATATTGGTGCCGGGAGGACCGGTTCTAGAGGCCTGTTAAATGATGCCTCAGGGGAAGCTTACTCTTTACCAGAGGGAACCAATGATAGCGGACGCCGAGTCTATCAGGCCGGGTCTGACCGTTTATTGCTTACTACCCCCATTCCGAAAATTGATAAACAGCAGAATCCTGGAGACGGTGGTACCGTAAAGCAGGTAGATAGCCTAACTTATACAATAACGGTGCCGGAAAACGCGGTGGATGCCACCCTCTACTCTCCTCGGGTGGAGGATACGGTTCCGGACGGGTTTAGCCTCGATACGGTTAGCGTGAGTGGGGGGACAAACTCCAGTGTCACGACGGACGGGCGCGATTTAGTGGTTGATTTTGTTGAAATTGGAGCAAATAACCAGGCTACAATAACGGTGAGCTGTACAGTAAATTCGACCTTCGACGATGGAGGCTCGATTCAGCCGGGCGACGAGTTCATCAACGATGCTCGAATGGAATGGTATGACGCCCCGGATTCTGATTCCAATAGAAGAAGTAAAACCGTTTCCTCAAACGAGGTGAGCGCCTACTACCAGGGTGCGGCTATAAAACTCGTGCCAGGCCACACGAGCGAGGCGTTTCCCGGAGGGACGGTAAACTATCGCCATGACTTATCCAACCTTGGCAGCGAATCCGACACGGTTACTCTGACGTACGGACCTTCCACACGAGACTGGAACTGGATTCTCTATAAGGGCGACGGAAACGGGAATATAAATACGGGAGCCGGGCCAGTTTTAGACGGAGATACGCTAACTTTGGACTCAGGTGTCACCCAGGAACTGATTGCCAGGGCCTTCGTGCCCGCGGATGCTCCGGCCGGATCCCAGGACGTGCTGGAAATTGAAGCACAGGGGTCGAACAATTCCGCATCGGTTACGGATATAACTATAGTTCGGAAGGGGAAGATGGAACTGACGAAGGAACTGAAGGTCGGTAGTGGGAACTGGACGACCGACGCCGAGGGTCAGCCGGGGGATACGGTGACATACAGGTTGACTTACCAGAATATTAGCTCAGTTGAACTTTCAAACGTCAGAGTAATTGACTCCCTGCCGGATCATACTACATATCAATCTGGAACGGCAGGAAGCGGCAACCAGGGTAGTTACAGCGTTGAGTACAGCGTTGACGGTGGGTTAAACTGGACCAGTTCCGAGCCTTCGGACCTGGGGAAACTTACCCACGTAAAGTGGTCGTACAATGACGATCCTCTGTTGCCCGGGGAGACGGGTTACATAACCTATGAGGTGGAGATAAAGTGATAAACCTTCGCAAAACTCCGTTTATCCTGGTAGGTTTTTTGGTTTTAGTTGGACTTATAGCACCGGTTGTTCAAGCTGAAGAAAGTAAAACACCGGCCGGGACCGAGATCACGAACCAGGGCGTGATAATTTACGAGGACGATTCAGGGCAGGAATATTCCACCACCTCCAACGAGGTCACGCTCGTGGTCACTGAGGTCTACGGAATTTCCATTTTACCGGATGGCACAACGGGTTCTCCCGGTCAGGGGCAGGTAGCCACGGCGGACCAGCGGGTCTACTTTCCTTATAAACTGACCAATACCGGTAATACGAAGGATAAGTACGTTCTTACCCCGACTTTCGCCGGGGGAGATAGCGACTTCCGTCCGAAGCTACCGGACGGCTCAACGGGGATGGAGGTGTTCTGGGATCAGAATACGAATGGCAAGGTAGAGGACGGCGAGCCGAAGGTCGCCAGCTGGCGGGACGTCGACGACAACGGAAACGTCGATTCCGATGAGGTTTCCAGGTCCGAACTTGGTCCCATGGTCCAGGACGAGTCTACGAACCTGATCATTGCCTACGATTTACCAGCCGGGGCCAGCTCTGGAGACGTCGCTTACGCCGGGGTGGATGGAGCCTCAACCCATAACGGCTCTGTCCCCGGCGGTGCCAGCGAAGTGGATATAGGTAATATTCATGAGGTGGAGACCGTCGACGACGCCGCGGTCACGGTGACCAAAAGCGTCGACCCCTCGGAAGTAAGCCCGGGCGATGCTATCACTTATACTCTGACTGGAGAGAACAAGGGCTCTGCTTCGGCGGCGGGGCGCAGTTACGATGTCGACGGAAGTACCGACAACTATACTGGAGTACTTATCTACGATGATCTACCAATTTATGAGGGCAGCGCATTCGAAAAAACTGGCACTCCTTCAGGTTCCCACGCAGGGAGTTCGGAAGGTACGGTTATCTATGCAAACCCTTCCGACTCCGATACCGACCCGACTGGCTGGAATTGGTCCACTAGCTACAGTGCAGGGGATAAAGTTATCGGTTACCTAACAAGTGACGGCTCCACCCATCAGGACCTACAGATAGACGAGACGATAACGCTTGAGTTTTCCGTTGAGGTACCTTCGGATCACCCCGCTGGTAACGTCGACAACTACGGCTTCGTCAATTACGAGGATTCGTCCGGGGAAGAGCAGGAGGTCCGCTCGAATGACGCTCTCGTAGAGGTCGAAACGGTAGCCGGTGTGGATATAGCCGATACTGATTATATTTTTTCGGATAATAATCCCCCTGATGACGGGAGCGGTTCGAGCAATGATACCGAAACTTACTCTACCGCCGCTGCCGGCAGCACGCTCGAGTTTACCAACCGGGTGACCAACGAAGGAAGCGACGACGATGTAATGGATATTACGCTCGCTTCTGATTCGAACATACCTTCCGATTGGAGTGTGACCTTTTACGGGTCAGACGGATTAACCCCCCTCCGGGATACCGACGGAGACGGGGTTCCGGATACGGGATCGATCCCGCCTGGCGGGTACAGGGATATCGTGGTCAAAGTTTCGGTTCCGGGGGATCAGGGGAGCACTACTGACACTAAAACTGCCTATATTAAAGCTACCTCGAGTAACAATACGACTGAAACCGACACGACGGAGGATCGGATACAGGAGGTCACCGAGGCGGGCGTCGATATTCGGAACAGGGACGGCGGTGGAGACCCCTCTCCCACTATATCGGCCGGGGAGTGTGCCAACTATCCGCTGGACGTGGAGAACACGGGCGGGGCTCCGGACCTGTTTACCCTCTCCTCCAGCTTGCCCGGACCGGGCTGGACGGCGACATTTTACCGGGACGCGGATGACGACGGTGTGCTGGATGACTCCGAAAAGGATCCCGTCACGCAAACCGTAGAACTGGGCAGTGGAGAGCAGGACCACTTTATCGCCGTCGTCTGTTCGCCGGAGGATGCCAGTCCGGGGACCGACAAGGCCGTGGATTTCACGGCAACCTCGACCAACAACGACTCCGTCACCGATACGGTGGAAGATACGATAAACGTTTCCGAAGTCTGTAAGATCGATATAAGGCCAGACCGCTCCAGTACTGTTCGACCGGGGGGAATCAAGTGGTATGACCATACCCTGGAAAACACCGGAGACAGCGAGACCACGGTCACCCTGGAACTTGCCTCGACGCAACCGGACTGGAATCACCAGCTTTACTACGCGGAAAGTTATAGTAATGGGTCCGGTCACTCCTATTCGGAAGGAGACCTCATTGTGGATACCGATGGGGACGATAAACCGGATATACCGAACCTGGCTTCGGGGGAAAGCGTCGACTTTCAGCTGAAGTTGTTTGCCCCTTCCGATGCCTCCGACGGCATCGTAGATGTAACACAAATTACCGCAACCGCAGTCTGTGGCTTTTCCGACGAGGTCGCGGATATCACTACGGTGGTGACCGGGGGACTGGTTCTGCAGAAATCACAATCGGTAGATGATACGAACGGAAACGGGACTACCGGCGACCCGGGCGACAGGATTACCTACACTACCAGTTACAAGAACATCTCTGCGGGGCCGCTTTCTGCCGTAACTGTTTACGAGCAGATTCCGGATAAGACCAGCTACGTGGTCGGTTCGGCCGACGGTGGAAGCCCGCCCGCGAGTCTGTCAGTAACGATAGAATTCTCTGATGATGGAGGGGATACTTGGAATTATACGCCTAGTGGCACTGTTGATCCTGCGGTCACCAACATCAGATGGAAATTGGGCGGCCCGCTTCCCGCAGGCGCCGAGTCGCAAGCAGGCGTTTCTTTCAAAGTTGAAATAGAATGATTTTGACTCTATATCCCTTTAATGAGGAGGGGATTGAACGAGTGAAAGGGTTTGATGCATATGCCAAGGAAGACTCATCAAGGGTACTGGACTTCTTCATCTCACATCTTACATGGATAAGCAATTACCATGCGAAATAACGACTTAAACGACTTGGTGGACGAGGAAACATACAGCCGCTTTGACGAACGAGACACGGTGTTTTCCAGAATCGGAAACGATGAAGGGGCTCCCTTTTACCAGACTTCAATCTACGATTCTATAGATGAGGTTCTTGATGAAAGTGCAGGTTATTCTACCTTCGATCTGGCCAGAGCACTTGGTGGCTGGGCAGTATACGATTATTTTCCCGAAGCATTCGAGGCAGAACGGTCGGGATGGACCAACAACATTATGAACAAACCAGATCTGGACCCACCAACAAAAGACCCTAAGCGATTGGCCGTTGAGGTCAAGTCTGCTGCCCTCTCTTATGGTGCTCACAGCATAGGTATTACGGACGTCGACCCTCGTTGGATATATTCACGCTCTAGATCCGGGAATCCTGTTTCCGAGCCGCTTACATATAACTCTGTCATCGTGATAACGGTTCCCGTCGATTATAAATCAGTAAAAAGTTCTCCGGACTTTTGTGCAGCCCGAGCTTCAGCCGTATCGTACTCACGCATGGCTTTCATGCTAGCCTGCATGGCAGAGTTTATCAGGAGGTTGGGCTACGAAGCCTTGCCTATGGGTAATGATCACGCCCTAAGCATACCACTTGCGGTTCAGGCGGGTCTCGGCCAACTAGGTAGAAACGGCCTTCTCTTAACTCCCGAATACGGATCCTGCATCAAGATATGCAAGGTATTTACCGATATGAAACTTCAAACCGACAGCTCTTTCACTCCACCCCTATCGGAAAGGTGTTTTTATTGTAGAATTTGTACCAATTCCTGTGAGGCGGGAGCCATCTCTGATGAACCTGACCCGATCAAGGAAACTGTATCACCTTCAAATAACGTGGGTATAACGAGGTGGCCGGTAAACCACGACAAGTGTTATCAGTTCTGGGTGGAAAATGGCAGCGACTGTTCCACGTGTATATCGTCTTGCCCGCTTACGCCTTAACACTGATCCAGTTTACTTCAATCCTTGAAGACCGTGCTAAACAAACTGTGAAGGCTACTTTGGAGGAGGTTTTATGACTGTCAGAGGTAAATAGCGAAGTTACTTGTAAAGATAAATTATGATATTATTATATAAACCCACGATGGAATTGACGGTATCACCACCCGAAATTACCCCTCAATACATCCAGTTGGGGGGTAATTATTATTTTTATATAACTCCCTATCACCGGTAGAATACACATGCCCGAAGGGGCGTTCTATTGGCTTCTGAGGAGTCCGGCGGACCTGGATAGGGGGGATTTTGGGTTATTTTCGAGAGATAGGTGTTTTAAGAGTGTGAGAGGGTATTTTAGTCAACCTTCCCCCAAAATATTTTTAATAATTGTGGTGGGTTTTTTAAAAGAATGGCAAAACAATTCCCTCCTTATCATACCTCTCAAATGAGGCAATAATTTTAGCATGTCAAAAGTCCCCCTTTTAATTTGCAATTCTCCCTTCCATCGTTAAAGCTTAGGTTGGAATCTCCGGAAATTGGCTCCAACCCACTTTAGTAGTGAAGTGATAACATGGACGAGCGGAAAGAATCCGAACCGGAAGACGTTTCCTTCGCCAAGCTGGCAGAAACCAGCCCTGTTGCCATTACAAAGGTCGACAGAAACGGGAACATAGTTTACGCAAACAGCAAGGCCGAAGGAGTGCTCGGGCTTGAGAAATCCGTGATAACTGACAGGACCTACGACGACGTCGAGTGGAAGATTACCTATTACGATGGAACTGACTACCCCTCCGAGGAACTACCCTTCGAAATCGTAAAAGAAACCGAGGAGCCGGTGGAGAACGTCAGGCATGCGATAGAATGGCCAAACGGTGAAAAAAGACTGCTTTCCATAAATGCCTCCCCGCTATTTGACGATGACGGTAACTTCGACGGGATGGTAAGTGCAATTGAAGATATAACAGAACAAATTTCACTCGAACAGCGTGAAGATCACCTAAAGTCCCTCATCAGGTCGATTAGAGACGTAAACCAGCTATTGGTTAAAGAAAACGACAGGGATAAGTTAACCGAAGGCATTTGCGAGGTTCTGATTGAAACGAGAGGTTACCATAACGTATGGATCGCCCTTCTCGACAAAGATAAGGAGTTAACAACCTCGTCCCAGAAGGGTCTGGGGAATAGTTTCCAGCCCATGCTGGAACTGTTGAAAGACGGGAATCTTCCCGAAACGACCCGACATGCCCTGGACCAGCCGGGGGTTGTAGTGACAACTGACCCCCAGGCTACCTGTAGCGACTGCCCCCTGTCAAGTAATTACAAGGATAGAGGAGCCTTAACTGCCAGGCTGGCATGCCAGGGTAAAGTATACGGAGTCATCTCGGCTTCTACTCCCCACCAATACGCGGAAGACGAAAAGGAACAGGACCTGTTCGAAGAAGTTGCGGGAGATATCGGGTTTGGTTTGCACGATATTGAGGTGGAAAAGGAGTTACGGGAACGAGAGAGTCAGCTCAAAAGATCCCAGCAACTAGCAAAGGTGGGAAGCTGGAGGATTGACCTCGAAACCGGCCACCTGGACTGGTCCGAGGAAACTTGTCGGATATTTGAGGTCTCCACCGACGATAGCTTGTCCTACGAGGAGTTTTTGGAATTCATTCATCCCGAGGACAGGGATTACGTCGATAAAGAATGGAACGAGGCACTGGAGGGTGGCAAAGAATACGAAGTAGAACACAGGATAGCTGTTGACGGGGGCACTAAGTGGGTAAAAGAAAAAGCGGAAGTAATCCGTAACCAACAAGGAAAACCCCGGGAAGTAATAGGGAGCGTACAGGACATAACCGAAAGGAAAAAGTCCGAAGAGGAGCTGTGGGAGAGCGAAACCAAATTCAGAAATATGTTCTCCCAGTCCCCGATTGGAATAGAGTTATACGACCGGGAAGGAAATCTGCTGGAAGCAAACCAGGCCTGTCTCGATCTTTTTGGAGTAGAAGAAGTCTCCCAGGTCAAGGGTTTTCAGTTATTTGAAGACCCAAATTTACCACGAAATGCAAAAGAAGAACTGGATTCCGGAGAACGGATCGACTACGAAACCACTTTTGATTTCGACAAGGTGAGAGAAAACGATCTTTACGACACCAGAAAAAGGGGTACGATGGATATCCAGGTTACAGCAACTCCGATAACTACCCCCGCTAATATACCCTTTGGAGGTTATCTCGTTCAAATTCAGGATACCACTCAACTACGAAAACAGGAGAAACAACTACGCCAGTCCTTCATCGAGCTCGCCGAAACCACCTCCCGTGTTCTTGGCGTCCGCGACCCCTACACCCAGCAGCACGAACAACGGGTTGCCGAACTGGCCCGGAAAGTAGGAGAAATGATGGGTTTAGGTGAAGATAAATTACTGGGTTTATACATAGGTGGCTTACTACACGATATCGGCAAGATAGTGGTTCCAGAGACCATTCTGACAAAACCGGGCGAGCTTAACGATATAGAATGGAACATGATAAGATCACACCCAGAGGTTGGCTACAGTAAAATCTTGAAGGGCACCGACTTCCCCTGGCCGGTTGCAGAGATGACCCTCCATCACCACGAGAGACTGGACGGCTCCGGATATCCGGACGGGTTAAAGGGCGAGGAATTAACGAAGGAAGTGAGGATCCTCGGGGCCGTGGACGTGGTAGAAGCGATGAGTACCAGACGTCCTTACCGGGAGGCAAGAAGTAAAGAAAGGACACTAAACGTCCTGAAGGAGGGA
>JAGYME010000064.1 GCA_018400715.1 Candidatus Bipolaricaulota bacterium | reverse complement strand
CTTATTGGTATTGTCCTTTCCGTTACACCTGGAACTTCTCCACGACCTCCTTCTTCACCGACACCCTGGCAGTCCTCAGGGGGTTTACCACCTGGCTTACCTTCGTGTCCGAGGCGACGGAGCAGAGCTTGTAGGAATCCTCGGGAGTGAGCTTCGTGTTCTTGGCTAGATAGTCCACGACTGCCCTCAGGGCAGCCCTGCATGCCTCCTCTAAGTCCTCGTCGCTCCCGATGGCGATGAACTCGTCGTCGGACTCGATGATTGGCGTGTCTATAGTTTCCTTCCTCACATCGACCGTGAGGGTGGTAGTAGTGGCCACCTCGATGCTTACCCCGCAGACCTCGCCGTCTCCCTGGAGGGCATGGCCGTCGCCCAATGACAGTAGTGCGCCTTCGTGAAAGACGGGAAATGCCAAAGTTACTCCCGGCTTCACGTCGGGCGTGTCCAGGTTGCCGCCGTGGGCGCCGGGGGTACTACAGAGGACGGGGTCGTCCTCAGGGGCTACGCCGATCGTCCCGATCATGGGACGGACGGGGAGCTACTTTTCGAGCAGCCCGGCAAACAGGGCCAGGTCAGATATTGTGTCTTCCTCTTGTAAAAAGTCCTCGAGTTCTTCGTTGGTCGAGCCGGAAGAACTTCCACCTCTGACGTTCTGGTTATCTCCCAGAGAGACCGGGAGGTCGCTGAACTTGACCAAGTTCCTTATCGTTTGCCGTAGTTGTCCTAGGTCCTCTCCTTCGCCTTCAGCACTGCCGTCCGCACTCATCTGTCGCGAATAAATTTCTAAGCTCTCGGCCAGCGTGCTGACGAGGAGGGCACGGTCCTCAAACGCCAGATACGGTGTGACGTCCCTCTTCTCAAGATACGAGTCGATCCTAGCGAGCAAATCTCTTTCCTTCCTCCCCGTACGGAGGACCGTGGATAGCGGGGCATCTCGTCTCAGTAACCGGATAGATGTCTTTGTGATTAAGAATACGGGTAAGTCTTCCTTTAACGTCTCCTCGTACAGCGAAACGAACTCTACCTTGTCCTTACCGCTATTGGGTTGGGAACTAATGGCTTCCAGCAGGGCCTCGGTACCGAGCGCACCGGAGAAATCCAGCAGCCCATCTCGTTCGCCGGCTAACAGCAAGGCAGAAAATGAACGCTTTTCCGTCTCCGACAAGAAATCAAGTGCCTGGACAGCACTCTCTACCGTTTCTGCCTCCAAGGGAGCGTCGTTCGCAAACGTGTAACGTGGACCAGGTACAAACGATAAGACAAGAAATGCAACCAGAAAGGTAAGTAAAGAACGTGAGGCGAAAGCGAAAAATCCATTTTTAAACTTCAGCTTCTCTTTGGGCATTCCCCCTCACCTCCTACTTTCTTTATTGGACTCTACCAGTCAAGCAGATGGTTGATGCGGTCCATCCTCTTTTTCCTCACCATTTTCGCCCACAACAATGAGGCCGTTCTTGCTGTTGTCCCAGTCCCTGACTACCCCATCGGCGTTGGGATAAAACTCCGCTTTCTCTGTGCCGTTTATTAGATAATAATACTCGTACACGCCATCCTCTAGCTTTAACCGGGCCGTCCATATACCGTCTCCGTCTTTATCCTTCATGGCAACAGGCTTAAACCCGGAAAATCCTCCGACGAGCTCTACCGATTGTGCATCCGCTGCCTGGACCTTAAATACGGTGGCCTTTTCACCGGTTTGAAGCATAGGGGCAACGAAGAGTCCGAGGACCAGACCGGCCGTTACCGAGGCGAAGACAGCGCTCCCAACGGCCAGCCGCTGACTTCTCGAGAAGCTGTGGTAAACAGAAGATAATTTTTCAACCGTCCGTTTAACCCACCGACGGGGGTTAAGACCCCGCTTATCCGAGATTTGGCGTAAAACTTCCCCCTCCAGGCCGTCCAGGCGTTCGGAGTCGGATTCCACCATTTGACCCCACTCCTGGCCTATCAACTCTTCGACGGACTCTTCTCGTCTACGTTCGTCCTCATTCATTACGATCCCTCCCCGGCGAAGGAGACCTCGACTCTCTCCTTTCCCCGGTATATTCTCGTTTTAACTGTCCCTTCAGGAATATCCAGGATCTCCGATATTTCAGCGTACGATTTCTCTCCCCAGTACCGCAGGATCAGTGGCACCCGATATTTATCCTTGAGGTTAAAGACGGCGCTTCTAATCCCGTCGATACGTTTCTCGGTCTCGACCACCTCTTCCGGCGTCGAAGAACCCCGCATCAGGGGAAGGTCCTTGAGAAAACTCCAGCGGTCCCTCTTTCTCACCACGTTCTTCGAGATGTTACTTGCCACGGTAAATATCCAGGTGGAGAACTTTCTATCCATATCATACTTTTCCAAATTATACCAAGCTTTAATAAACGTTTCTTGTGTGGCGTCTTCCGCCTCCGCTTTATCCTTGAGTATAGCTAGGTTTATCCCGTAGACAGCGTCCTTATACCGCTTCACAATTTCACCCCAAGCCCCCTTTTCCCCTCGGAGAGATCGATATAATAGCTCTTTTTCGTCCTTGTTACGTAATTTTTTCTTCATCTGTATATACACACAAGGTCGGAGAAAGTTTCATAATAGTTATTCCTTTCTCCTCGGTTTACTGTAATGTATCAAAAAACTGGCGGGAAACGCAAACAGGGGGAACTGAGTCACGGGGATTCGCACGAAATCGTGCATCCGTTGGCGGTGCGCTTTTTTGAAACAAGAGCCTTGTTTACGTGTATATAGGATAGATTGGGAAGTGCCCAGGGCCGAGTTTGCATTTCCTTTCTCGTCTTTGTTATAAAAACATTGTAGTTTCAGGTGTTGTTGGGTTAAGGAGGTAAAACGGTGGGGCGTGATAGTCTACTCAAGTGGTCCGTGTTGGGGTTCCTTTTTCTAGCGGCGGTCACTTGCGGCCAGACTGGAGTCTACGCAGCCGGGGAACCAGATTACAAGGTGGAGTTCGACTTCGGGAGCATGGGGATAAATGGCTACATCTGTGACGCCACCACGGGCGAGGAGCTTCCCAAGGGGGACGTAGAGTTCTGGGTATTCCCGACGAGCGCCAGTTCCCCGCAAGAAGTCGAGAGGGTCAAGGTGGAAGCGCCCGGCTACGTCCCTACTTACGTAACCGACTTCTCCAGGAGGATGATCGACGTCGGCTTCGTCCAGCTAGTCGTCCTCGACCTCGGCCGGGTGGAACTGGCCAGCTCGTCTACCAAACGTCTCCCCAAGGTGACCGTCCAGTCCGATCCCTCAGGCGCCTCCCTATTCGTGGACGGCAAGTACCAGGGTAAGACGCCGGTAAGACGCCTGGAGCTGGAGTCCGGGTCGCACGAAATCAGGGTGAAAAAAAACGGTTACGACCCGTGGACGAAGGAGATATACCTCAGGAGCGGGGAGGTCAAGTCCATCTCCGCCTCAGATGCCAAGCTCCACAGGACTAACAAGCCACCCGTTGCCGACTTCAATTATTCGCCCTTCGACCCATCGACCGAGGACGAGGTCCACTTCGTGAGCAACTCCCACGACAGCGACGGCAGGATTACGGACTACAGGTGGGACTTCGAGAGCGAGGGGAAGGACTGGGGGAAAAAGGTCTCCACGGAGTTCCCCCACGAGGGGGACTTTAAAGTTAAATTGCAGGTTACAGACGACGAGGGGGCCACGGATAGCGTAACGAAAACGGTAGAAGTACATAAGGTAAACCGCCCGCCGCAGTCAGACTTCACCTACGAGCCCTCCGAGGTTGCGCCGTCGGAGACAGTACACTTCAGGAGCCAGGCGTCCGACACGGACGGCTATATCAGCGACTGGTCCTGGGAGTTCGGGGATGGGTCTACCTCCAGCCGGCGGAGCCCCGACCACCAGTACGAAGAGAGCGGGACATACCAAGTCAAGTTGACCGTGACGGACCAGAACGGGGCTGAGGACGTCGCCACCAGGGAGATAGTTATCCGTTCCACGAAACCTCAAGCCGAGTTCACCGTCAGCCCCAATGACCCCAAGGTGGGAGAAAAGATAGTCCTCGACGCCTCCGGCTCCTCAGACCCTGACGGGCGGATTGTGAAATATAGCTGGGATACCGGCGACGGGAAAGGAGACCGCTCCGGGAAGACGATTTCGTGTACGTTTAACTCTACAGGTGTATTCGAGGTCAAGTTAACCGTTACCGACGACGACGGCAACTCCTCTTCCACCTCCCGGGAGGTCTCGGTGGCAGAGAGACCGACGATCGAGGTGGGCGACAAGCACGCCCTTGTCGTCGGCATTTCCGAGTACAAGTACGGCTCCATAGACGAGCTCAGGTACGCTGACGAGGACGCAGAGGACTTTTACCAGTTCCTCACCGGCGACGAGTACGAAGGTTTCGAAGAAGAAAACGTGACCCTGCTTACTAACGAGAAGGCAACCACGCAACGGATCAGGGAAGGATTGAGCAACCTAATCACTGAAGCCAACCCCGGCGACCTGGTGATAATTTTCTTCTCCGGGCACGGGATGACCGGGCCCGACTTAAACGGGGACGAGGCGGACGGACTGGACGAGTACTTCGTTACCTACGACACGAACAACGAGTCGAACGCGACCCTGCTGTCCACGGGCCTGCGAGACGACGAATTTGGTGACCTGGTCCGGTCCATCGACTCCCGCCAGGTCGCGCTCTTCATCGACAGCTGCTACAGCGGGGGAGCCTCCAAGTCCGTGAAGAGCGTTACGGTGCCCGGTAGAAAGGGGACTCCCAGAAACACGAGCGTGTTCACAGACTTCTCCTCCGAGGACACGTTGCTCTTCGCTGCTTCGAAGGAAAACCAAGAGTCCTGGGAGTCCAAGGGCCTCAAGAACGGAGTGTTCACGTACTTTCTCCTGAAGGGGTTAAAGGGAGCTGCTGACGAGGACGGAGACGGGGAGATCGTCGACTACGAGCTATACGATTACGTGAAGCACGAGGTCTCGGGTTACGTAGACAGCAACTTTAGCTCCACACAACTCCCGTTCAAAAAAGGCGGCATCTACGTACCGCTTAGTGAAGGGAAAAAACGGCCAGCTGGTGAAGTAAAAATGGTCGTTCAGGGGGACCCCGATAGACTCGGTAGGGGCGACCTGGTCACCGTTAACCTGGGCACGGAGGACGGAATCACCGAGGACGATTACTTCGAGACCGTTGCCTCCACCAAAGGGGTAGAGTTAACGGGGAAGACCACCCAGGAGATCAAAGTGGTGAAGGTGCTCGATGACCACATGAGTCTTTGTCGAATCGTTGAAGACGGTTTGGACGTAAACAAAGGTTCGAAAGTTAAGCAGGTCGAATAGAAGGACATCCCAGATAAATATAGAGGAGGTAAAACGTGAATCCTGAAGATTCCTTTCAATTTGGCAGACGCTTTTACAGGCTAACTACGGTCGTTTTATTAGTTTTTGCATCCCTATCCCTGGTGGTCGTCGCCGGCAACGGCGAAACGGACCTCCATATATCCGTTATCGATTCCGATGGGAACCCGATTAGAAACGCCCAGATCTTCTTCGACAAGTCTGCACTTGGCTACACAGGCCACGACGGTTCCAAAACGGTAAATAACGTTAGTTCGGGCAAACACCTAGTAGTTGCAAAGAAACAGAGTTACGGCAGGACCTCGGCCAATGTCTTCCTTTCAGGTGAAGATGCTCTGCACCTGCGGTTGAAGGTTCCGGAGGGATTCGGGTCGCCGACGCCGGTTCAGTTCGGTTTCTATCCCGGGGACCCCCGGGAAGGGGAGAGCGTCACCTTCAAAGTGTTTACCCCGATGGACGTAGATGGGTCGAGGTATACTTACCACTGGGATTTAGACGGAGATGGCATGGCGGAGGAGAGGGGTACGGAGATCAGACCGTCCTTTGACTCGGCTTCTACGTACCCGGTATCCCTTACAGCGAAAAAGGACGGTGAAGTAGTAGGTCGCCAGACGGGAGAGATCAGGGTAATGGGCACGAACGAACCGCCCAGAGCCGACATCTCCGTGACCTCAGACGGGGCCTACGCGGGGTCTTCAGTCTCCTTCGACGCCGGAAACTCGACCGACCCCGACGGGGAGATAGTTGAGTACAGGTGGGAGTTTGATTCGGGAGTCCACAAGAAAGGCCAGAACGTGGCCCACACCTTTTCGGAACCGGGCACCCACGAGGTTAAATTGACAGTGGTCGACGATTCCGGTAAAGAGACGACTACCGTCAAGAACGTGACAGTGGAATCCTCCAAGTACATCAGCAGGCTATTCTATCAAGAAGGGTCGGGAATGGATTGGGTTACCGCTAAAGAGATCTCCAGAAACGAACCGATGAAACTTACCAACGAGGACAAGAAGCGACACTTAAACCTCTTTTTTGAAAAGGAGGGCGACGAGGTCAAGGAGATCATCCACCAGGTCGCCCCCACCGAGCCCGGAGTTATAGAGGTAATCGGCCAGGTCCTCATCAAGCCCGATCAGAAGATCGTGAAGTTCACCGGCAAGGGATACGTCCAGATCGGGGAGATAACCTACGACCTGAACGAGAAGGTCCGGAGGAGAGACATCAAGGATTGGAACGGGAACCTGAAGATATCAAAGTCTCAACCGGTCAAGCTCAAGGAAGGTATGGACGTTACTCAGCACCAGTTTACGCTCAGGTTTCTCACCCGCGAGTCACTCGAATCGGTGGCACTCGACGTCCTGCTGAACAGGGACTTCGAGCCGGTGATTGCCGCCACAACGGAACTATTTAACTACAGGAAGATCTCCTCTGTTAAGACGTCACTGGAGCCCGGCGTCAAACCGTCCAAATATAACCTGTCCCCTCACCTAATGGCAGAAAAGCCAAGGTACATATACGCCACGGAGTCCGCAGAATTCGACTTTATCTCCTTTGACCCGGACGGACCACTGGGTAAGATGGTCGTGGACTGGGGAGACGGGAATAAGGACGAAATCGAGGACCCGATCTCTGGAAAGAACAAGGTCTCCCATACTTACAAGGAACCGGGGGCCTACGACATATCGGTAACATCCTACGACACGAGCGGGATGGAGAATAACTTTAAGAAGATCACATTCACCGTAGAGGTCGAGAGAAGGCATCCGGAAGAGGAAGAAGAGGAAGAAGAAGAGCACCATGAACCACAAGACCACGATGGCCCATTGATGGTAACCTCCCCCTTTACTGGGTACTTCAGCTTCGGCGGATAAAAAGGGGCGCTGTTAATTGAAACATTTGCCGCACCTGTTTGTATATAAAACGATAACTCGATAGGGAATCCAGGTTTATTCAGGGTTGCCCGAGGTCTTCACTCAAACCCGAAGGAGGTATAACATGGTGAATAATCGGAGTCTTATCACGTGGTCGCTATCACTTATTCTGGTTCTTTCTCTCGGCCTGGCAGTCGCGGGAGGGGAGGGAGAGCTTAACGCAAAGGGCGTCATCGTCGAGGAGGTCGTACCCGAAAGCGAGTTCAACGTGACGGTCTCTACCGACAGGACGAGATACGCCATCGGAGAAGTGTTGAATATAACCGTAAAGTCAAGCAAATCAGGCTACCTCACCCTCTACGACATTCAACCGGACGGGAAGGTAAACCTCCTGTTCCCCAACAGGTTTCACGGGGATCAGAAAATCCAAGGGGACAAGACGTACAGAATACCAGCTCCGTCGGACAGCTTCCGCTTCAGGGTCAGCCCGCCGCGGGGCAGGGACATCCTCTGGGCCGTGGTCAGCAGCGAACCGGGCAAGTTCCCCCTTAAGCAGGCGACGGAGGACTCCCCTTTCCCCCAGATGGCAAAGGACGCAGAAGAGTTTGCCCAAAACGTTAAGGGGGTCAGCGTGGAACAGAAACAGGCGTGGGGCGCGGGTTACTCAGTCTTCTACATCGGAGAACCACTGGGCGGCCACGTTCACGTAACTTCCTACCCGAGAGGGGCGTCAATATACCTGGACGGTTCTTACCGCGGCAAGTCACCGATGACGATATATGACCTTAAACCGGGTCGTTACGAGATTTCTCTGGCCAAGTCGGGATATCAGGACTACACGTCAAACGTACAGGTAACTAGCGGCACGACTACTAACGTAAGCCCTAAACTAGTCCCAGTAGCACAGGACCCGAAAATCAATTCTGTAAGCGTGTCTCCGAGTCCGTCGAACGAGGGCGAATCCGTCACGTTTAGCGCCCGGGCAACATCACTGGACGGGAGCCCTCTAACCTACACCTGGGAAATCGACGGGACTAAGTACAGCGGGAAGGACGTCCGAGCAAGCTTCGACGATAATATGCAGGTAAATTGGTATTTACAGGTAAAGAGCGGGCACGGGGGAATTACTGAGAGGAACGGTTCCCACAACGTAGAAAACCTCCTCCCTCAAATCAATTCGGTGAAGGTAACGCCAGAACCATCCAGGGAAGGGGAAGAGGTGAGCTTTGAAGCTCAAGCCTCCGATCCCGGAGACGACCAGTTATCATATGTCTGGACGGTAGAAGGGACCCAGATTTCTGGCCGTCAAGTGTCACTCACCTTCCACGATAACGGGGAGGTCGACTGGAGCCTTGAGGTAAGCGACGGAGACGGAGGGGTCGCCACCCGACGGGGCACTCATACCGTCAACAACGTAGTCCCGACTATCCACTCCGTGGAAATATCACCGTCGCCGTCAACCGTCGGAGAGAACGTCTCCTTTATCGTGCAGGCATCGGACCCCGGACGGGACACGTTAAGCTATACCTGGGAGATCGGGGGGACGGAGTACCACGGGCCTAAAATTGGAGTCCCCTTTGCCAGCCCCGGCCAGTACAACTGGAGCGTCCGGATCAGCGATGGGGATTCAGGAGTGGCATCCAAATCTGGCCTCCACCGGGTAAACCGGGCGGAACCGACTACGACGGACGTCTACGTATCGGTCCCGGAGGAGGGGAAAGTCATGAAAGCCATGTACGGGATCCTCGGATTCAAGACGGTTGCCAGAAACTTAGACCACCCATATGGAATCACTTGCTCTCCTTCAGGACGCCTGTATATCGCGGAAAATGGAGCTAACAGGATAGTGGCAGTCGGCCAGGGCGGTAGTCAAGTTGAAGTGATCAAGGAACTGGCGGAGTCACCGTTGAGCTTGACGTTTGGCCCGTCTGGTGACCTGTTCTTTACGACCGACCAGGGAAACATCTGGAGGTTGAGCGATGGCACCCTGGAGAAGTTGGTCCCGGAGGAAAGTTCCGT
>JAGYME010000063.1 GCA_018400715.1 Candidatus Bipolaricaulota bacterium | reverse complement strand
GGGAAGATCTAGAAATGCCTGGCTCCCCGTAGTGGACAACCCTCGAACTGTCACTGATCTGCACGAAGAGGTGGTGGCTGTTTTGTGTTCTTAGATTCGGCATACCAGGACACACTTGGTTCGAGTTTGCTACTGCCAACTCTAGAACCTAGATGTATTGAACTACACTTACTGTTCGGGCGAGAACCCGCAGTAGTCACCTTCCCTGTTTCTAGTGACGGTATTACCTGTGCAAGCCGCTATGTTATCACTCGACTTCACCCGCACACCACAGCCCCTATTCTCTGTGACCTCACACTCAACAAGAGATAACCGCGCGTTATTGTGGGTGTAGATCCCATCAGCCTCATGCGTGTAGCCATTGCGAGATACTTGAGACCTGAGGACTTCGACATCAGCAGATCCGTGTATCCAGATTCCAGCACCACCGTTTTCTTGGATGTTGCAATTCTCAAACACACCTCTTGATGACCCGTAAAACTCAACCCCACAATTACCCATGCCCTTGATTGTGCAGCCCGAGAATTCCACCTGTACCTGATCTCCAAGCTCGCAGCCGTGGGCTTGGTTGTTCAGCAACTCCACATCCAATAGGAGTAGCCTGACTCTGCCATGAGCCTCAATGCCGTTACCATGGTAACCATGGGCGTTCGCAACGGTTAAGTGTTTCAGCTCTACAACGATATCTTCGTTATGCTCAGCGTTGATCGCGATAACAGGACTATTCTTACCGGATCCAATGATCCACGGCCGTTGCTCTCCTTCTTGCCCTACAAGTGTAATACTCTTGTTGATGGATACGTCTCCTTCGTATACGCCAATAGGAACCCGAATTACAGCACCATCACAGGCCCCATCTATCGCTTCTTGGAGGGACCGTCCTTGGAGGACGCCTCGATCTCTTTCTGAATACTCCTCAGAAGAAACCGTTATCTCGGTTGGAAAGCCTAGACTCTCCATTTGAGCTGTTGTAAATTCCAGAACTTTTTGCTCTGGATAGCCCATATCACCGGTCACAAGTCTGTTGATAGTCCATATGCCAGGCTCTGTCTGGCAGGGGAATCGCAATAGCCCTTTAAAGACACCGTCGTATGAAGTTCCTTCCTTGAGATGGAGAACAGTTGATAAAACCTTCTCTCCATCTGGGCTAACAAGATCTAGCCCTACGAAAGCTACGCCTGAATCAGCATCGCTTACCATAGTTGTGGCCTCGATTTCGGCGTGGGATTTGGAAGTATTTACTGTATCCGATGAGAGCTCGAAATCGGCGATGCTTGGCGGTGTCGTATCTGGAACGGATCCCTCCGGTCGGACCTGGAGTACGTTAACTGCGTCAATCATTACAGTATCACCCGACGAGGATCGATTATGTTCTCCAGAGACTTCAATGGTAAGCATGTGCTCTCCGGGCGAGAGCGATCGAGTTATGGTGTGGGCAAGCCGGTAGACTGGCTCGGACGCGTCTGAAAACATATCAACTTGATCATACTGGGTGCCATCGATGACAAGGTTGGCGATCCCATGGCTATCGTTCGCCACGTAAATAAGTGAAACACCAGTGCCGTTAAAAGGGATCTCCAGTTTTGCTCCAGTAGTGCTTGAGTAACGACTCGCCCCTCCTACGCACTTCGTATCTGCATGATGGCTCCAGCGCCCTGTCCACTCAAAGCTTGTGCTTGATTCGTCAATCAACTCAATGCGAGGATATTCATGGGGCCCAGAAGTGAACTCAAGGAATCCTGGCAGGATGGCAGTATCACTAGCAAATAGGCCGTTGGCTTCACCAGGCGAAAAGCACTCAATCTTACCAGAACAAGCCTCTGGAAAGAAGTCAGGCTCATAATAGAATGCCCCCACGATATTTGGATGTTTGTAACAGGTCTGCAGCATGTTACGAATCCAGCACGCCTGTCCCTCATGGGTAAGTGGATAACCAGGTATCTGTAAACCGATTTTCCAATCTGTCAACGGCTCAGATACCAGTCTTGAGAGGTTGACAGTCCTCAAATCTGCATTTGGATATGTCACTTCACCCACAATCATCTTCTTGCCTAATCCTTGTAAGAATGTTGCTATGTCAGACAGGTATTCCAAGCCATACCATGATTCGTCAAACCGATCACCCTCAGTACAACTAGGCCTACCCTGCTCTCCACACCAAACGTCGGGCCATTGAGAAGTGCCATAAGAGATAGAGGCATAGTCAAAGGGAACACCCAGATCGATTATTGTCTGGAAGAAGTATTTGGCATCATCTGAGTAACTTGTATGGATAACGATAGAGCTCCTGGGGTCCGCTTTCTTGACCCCGGCAATGGCAGCTTTGAGTATTTCAGCTTCTGGAGCCCAGATCTTCTCACGAAAGAACTCAATTATATCTCCGTCCTCAGGTGGAGCAATCTCCCCCCAGGGCTCTGGAAGAATTCCCAGTATGCCTTTCGCTATCTCGTTTCCCATATCGTATAGATCAATATCAATCCCACGTTCTTGCAAGTAGGCGGTTGTCTCGTAGCAGTAGTCATATACCTCCTGCACAAGCTTCTCCAAACCCAGACCTTCCCATTGCGGAGGCCGATGTTGCAACGCAGAGTAGGCATATCTGTCACTAAGGAGAAAACAGAGATTCAGTTTGAACCCCAAATCCTGTGCTTGCTTTAGCGTCTTCTCTACATAGGGCAAGGCCGGATCTTGATAGTATTCGTATTGGCACGGTATGTCGCCCCAGTGCTGGTATGGATATGCTTCCAGAAGTGGATGTTCAGCCATAGTAAGCCGAGCCTGTACCCATCCCACCCCGTTGCGGTGAAGGATTTCCATAGGATTGAGATACTTCCATTTCTCATCCCAAGCGTGGTGGGCCAAGTAATTGCGTATAACAACTCCCTTCATGAACTGGCTGTCTTCAGCTGCAAATTCATCCTGCCTTTGAATCGTTGGTTGCTCGATTGGCTCAATGGAGAACTGAACTGGGAAGCCTCGAGCTTCGAGAGCATCATGTCCTATCTGGATTTTGTTAGGCTCGGGGCAGGCATTATCTTTCAACTCCACAGAGCTGATCTTCCACGTGGCCTCACTATCACTTGCCTCAAGCGCAAGGGTTCCTATGAAGAGTCCATAATGAGGTGTTCCTTGCTCAAGGCTCAGAGTTATTCTCTCTGCTTCTAAGGAATCCGTGAGAGGTTCAAGGTGAACAACAATTGAGCTGGCACCAGTTTGGTCATCTTTAGTCCTTGCTGTTATTTGAGCGTCTCGAGCGGTATTGTGGCTGTCCTTATCAATCACCTGCACATCGAACGAGACAAGCGAGGGAGGAGATGTGTCCTGAATACTGCTGTTGGATCTGTTGACCTGAACTTCATTGGCGCGCCCTTCATACAGGTTTTCCACCTGGCTAAGCGTTTGCTTGCAACCACTCACTGAATTGTTGTATAGGCTGATAGGTCCGACGGTATTGCCTCTGGCGCCATCTCTACCCCCAATTACGTGAATCGCTGTGCTTACAGAGCGGATTGCATTGTCGCAAATCCGGACATTGCTTAATTTATTCGTCTGACTGTTATCCCCCATGCCCCCGAGAAGCTCAATACCCACAGACTCTTTTCTGAAGCCATGTCCGGCCAGATTGTTGCATGCAACGTATATATCCTTCAATGTCTCGCCGAAGGCGTTCCTGTCACCTGCATACAGGCTGATCCCGCACTCCGAGAATCCAGAAATCGTGTTTCCATTTATCCCAATTGTAGATGTTGTGTTGCCTGTCAAATCATGGTCACGCCCCGTACCAACAGATATTCCCACTCTGAAACCAGTTACTGTATTACCAGCAATATGGACGCGCTCAATACAATTACCCTGGGTTGTCCTTGTCCCGGCTTGAGTTGCAGCAATAAGGTCAATTCCAGACCAGCGTTGACCCAAGGACGATTCGATTTCGTTCGACAGGATACTCAGATCAGTCACTCGGTTTCCTCGGTTGCCAAAGTTGCCTGCGGCCACATGGATTCCGCTAGATGTGGAACCCAAGATAGTGTTCTTGCAGATCTGGAGATCCGAGATAGTGTTTTCATCTGAGTACACGATGGGGCGATAGTCAGGAACCATGTAATCGCTCGCTGTATCCCCTGCAAAGACAGTAATGCCAGTCTTACCGCCAGTGATTGTGTTTCCTGTTATCACCAAAGATAAGAACCTATTCTCGAATTGGCCACCGCTTCCACCCAGAATGTAGATGCCCATCTCGCCGTTGCATGCAATCGTGTTCCCAGAGATGACAACGTTTTCAATCGATATGCCTCCGCCACGTAAGGGGGCAGGTCGTGAGGTAATAAGAATCCCAAACCTCGCATGACCACTCGGGACTAGAATCCGGTTCTCAAGGACCTGTACATCCCGGATATCCATTGCTGTATGCTCCCCGCATCCACTGACACAACCCATGATCGCGACGCCTGTGTTGAAGTTCTCGAGCGCCATCCTATAAACGGTGACCTCACTCGAAGCGACAAATAAGCCCGCAATGGAGTGGAAACCAACCTGGAAATCGAAGTTTTCTTCGTTTGAGCTGGAACCGTCAAGAGTCACATCAGGAACTCCATCCCGGTTTGCATCCCCGTCGACAAGGAGGTTGCCGTCTCTTATTCTTGGAAGGTACCCTAATCCTGTGCTTCCTATTTTGATAGATCCCCCCCGCAACGACTCGTCAAATTGAATCGTGTGTGGACCAGAAGTGTTGTTTGTGGCAAGGATCGCCTCGCGCAGGGAAATGCCATTTCCCCCTGGACTTGCAACCAGCGCGTGTACGTTGGATATATCCCCATTGACTTCATCAGCAAGAGTTGATACCAGGACAACCTGCCCGCGAATCTCAGGAGCATCTGTAGCAACTATGGATTGATCGGATGCTTGAGAAGCAACGGTAGATTTATCAACTGAGCTAGGTTCATCCAACCACAAATGACTCACGAGCCGCGCAGACTCTGGCTCCCAATTTAGCCAGTGTCCGACCCACGGTGGCAGTTCTGCGCCTGAGAAGACAAATTCTTTTGCTTTTGCCTCTGGCTCAACCGTTGTTAATATATCTCCAAATCCTGTGATGAGTACTGGTTCGGAAAATTCAACACGTAAGCCAAAGGCTATCTCTTCGTTCATCAGATATTCGCCAGCAAATGACGCTGTAGAGAAAGAGAGTACCAACGCAAAGGACATAGCAAGCCACTTTTTCATTACTCTTCACCTCTATCTGCACAGTAGGGAGAAACGAAGTGGCTGTCAAGCCAGCAATGGGTCTATAATCAGGTTGCCTCGATTTCGCTAACATCAATGACTTAAATCTAAATCTAAATCGGGGGACATATACCTAATTTCTCAAGCGTTAGACACTTATTTCGGGGATCGCTGGCTAGTCAATAGCGTGCAAAACGTGTACTACACTCAGGCTCAAAGCAACCTAAAATAGCATTTGCGCAGCGCACATCACATGAAACAAGTCACTTTGACCTACTTCACTGTCCAGCCATACCCGTGTAATTTGCGCAGTCTACCTGGCGGCCTGCGGTTAGTAGAGCTGGGAGACCTGTAGTAAGGCACAACCTAGCTATGAAATGCTACCGTCAAGCGAAATTCTGCATCCAGTAAGAACATGAACTAGCGCGACCATAAGCCCCGCTTAGTCGCGGAAATTGGGTATATGTCCCCCGATTTCAGAACCCGCAATAAACCAACAGTACTGTGTTTTGGTGCTGGCTCCCCGTAGTGGATACTTTGGAACTCGACACGGGCTGCTCATACAGGCAGCATGGTCCAATTCGTGAGAGTGCGCCTAGTGTGCAGTCAGGAGAACGAGGATCACGCCGGTCTCTTCAGTCATTGGTTCAAGCGCCTTGCCGACGAGGGCACACGGGCATGGATCGGGCCCCGCCCATCGCATGGCGTGACCGGGAGTGGAGGAGCTGACGAGAAGGTCACCGGGTTCAATTGGGCCACCTTCGTTGGTGACTTTCACGGGAACAATCCCTATGAGAGCAAGGAGAGCCTGCTGCGTTTCACCTCCGGTAGCCCCGAGAGTGATGCCCGGCCGCGTGGAAACTATCCCTCCTATAAGCTGCGAACAAGGCTCTTCGGACCTGCGGTACCCTCCTGTGGCAGACGGATCAAACTCCAAAACGTCGCCACGCTCAACTGGCCTTGCGACTGAAACCCATTCGGCGACGTCTGCAGAACCTGTGACGAAGCTATCCGCCCATACTGTGCCATCGGAGTGAAGATCTCCTGTCTGGGCCTCGACACGAAAGACCGCAGATGTATCTACGAATGTCTTCCCATAGCTTAGCAGCGCAAGAGAACGCACCCAATCTGTCTCTGAGAAAGCCAAATCTCCTCCAGCGACGACTCGGCTGCCGTCTGGTGAGATGGCAATGCCATTCCCAGAGCCCCCCTCCTTTTCGTCAAGACCTCCCACGTCGAACGTATGCCTCCAGAGGTACTCCCCGCTGCTGCTCAAAGCCATCGTAAACATGTGTGAGTTCTCACTAGCTAGATCCCAATCCTCATTTTCCCCCTCACACCCCACGACGTAGACTGTGCCATCCAAGCCAATGTCAAGGTCACGGAGAAAGAGATACGGCTCCTTCCCTTCGACCAGATACGTCCACAAAGGATTGAGTTCGAGGTCAAGCTTGAAGATCGTTCCGTGGTCATCACCTACATGCCACACAAGTCCTAACAGATTCCCTTCGCTGTCCACGCCAAGTGCGGATGGCATCTCCTGGCTTCCTGTTGCGAAGTCGAAGCTTGTGAAACTCTGGAGGCTTCCATCTGCAGCGGAGACTTTCAAAATAACGGTCTCCTTAGAGGTACCGAGATCGACGTTTTTTCCGAAGTAGTAGACGTCGTTTGCCGGATCCAAGGCACCGATTGTGCCTATGGCGAAGTCATGGTGCGTCGGCGGCGTGATTGCATACACGTGTTCCCAGGTCCACGAACCGGCCTCCCAGCTGAAGCGCCCGACCCATCCGTCTTCGGACCAGTAGTCCCCGCATACCAACAAGTCTCCGCTTGGATGGATATCGATGGAACGCAAGCATTTGTAGTCGCCATCATTGATTGTCCATACATTCTGCAGCGTACCCGACGAATCAAGACGAAGGATAAACCAACTGGGAGGAGTCCTCGCTGAGTGGATACCCACAACGAAGACGTTCCCACCGTCGTCTATACAAGCTGCCCTTGGGTGCAAGCGTATATCTGGCTGATCATAGGTCTTGTTCCAGAGAAGCTCTCCATTCTGCGACCACTTCCCAATCCATACGACACCTGCCCATCCCGATTCCTGCCAGTCGATCTGCGCCACGGCATACGCATTGCCTTCAGTATCCAATACGACGTCATAAAGCCTAGGCCATCCTTCATACGGTGCCTCGTCCACACGCAGGAATCGCACCCACTCCAAATCCGGCGCTTCCTCTGGGTACGGCTCAATTGCGGTTGTGTCGCACTCGGCCGTGGACCAGAACGTCGCGTTCTGATTCGGGGACTTGTCCCGCGCGCGCACGCGATAGCAGTAGTCCTGGCCCGTGGCCAGCCCGCTGTCGCTGTACATTGGGCTCTCTTGCCAGCCGGAATCCGTCCCTCCGGGATTTCCTGAGGTCTCTTCAAAGTAATACTCAACACCACTTATATCATCGGCTGTCGTGGCTGTCATTGAGACCGATGTGGTTGACGTTGCGTAGGGTGCTGTCCGCCAAGTCATGGGATCTGGGGTCGGCGGCGTATGATCAGCTGTCGGATCATAAAGATACGCATGGCGCACTTCCCTTATCGACTGCGTGGCGTAGCAACTGTAGACAATATGAGGAATATCTTCTGTATCAACACGGAGATCTAGTTTCGCGCTCTCCGTGTCATAGTACGAGACTCGGTTGGTATCAACCACTTGACAGTGCCATTCTTCGGAATCCCTGAATGCATAATACAGATCTTCACTCGCGATATCGGCGTAGGCAATGTGCGGATTACCGCCGGAATCGCAGTCAATTCCCGTCCCGGTCCCTTCATCAATTCCGCTTGCAACGACCTCGATTGACCATCCCGAGGCGGTCTGCTTCGCGTACTTCACGTAACCCTCGAAGGAGTCGTAGTAGCTGATGTGGCAGAAGCCATCGCTATCAATCGCGATAGACGGAGCCTCGCCGACCCCACCTGCGGCAGTTTGGTCAACGATCTCCTTGTGCCACCCGCTTTCATCCTGGTACACGTGTCCCAGCGAACCGTTTCCCGTTTTGCTGTAGTAGCTGACATGCGGATAGCCGTGGACGTCAATAGCGATGGCGTTGTAACCTTTGGCATCAGTGGCTGGAACCAGCGTTCGCTTCGACCAAGCAGTACCGTTATGATAGCAGTACATGATGGTGCTCAGATAGATAGAGTAACTAATGTGGGGATGGTGAGACTCATCCATCGCTAAGTCTATGAAGGTTCCTGCGTTGTGGGTTGCGTCAAGCGTCGAAAGGCGCCAAGTGTCGTCGTCTCTCGTTGCGTACTTGAGCTTCCAGTCCTCACTAAAGTAGGCAATGACAGGACTTCCCGTCTCGTCCAGCCCAATCCCGTTGCTCTTGCCACCCATTCCAGAGCCCCCGGCGGGATCCACAGGCTCTACATGCCAAGTTGTGCCGTCGTAGTACGCATACGCAGCGTAATGGTATGGCGTGTCGGCACTGAACGCAATGCGCGGCCTTCCGGCGCTGTCGAAGACCAACGACGGGTTACATCCTTCGGCCGCCGTCTCGATAGCCCACACCAGACCCTTTGACGTGACATCGCGAATAGGTTCTTCAACCGTAAAAACTTTCATCTGCGGATCTGCCTGCTGACACGGACCTGGAACCGATCCCAAGATCAGCACCAGCGTTGCTAGCGCAATCAGTCTCACTTTCATATGCCCCCTTGACGCTGGCACGCGCCCCTCAACCGATACCTGCAGATGATACAACACTGAATGTTACTAGTCAAAACAAACCATAACATCATAGTCATCGACCTTCCTGCCCCGTTTCTCCCTACTACGAGCATACGGGCACGCGTCGACGGCCAGCGGGAATGTCAGGGTGAACTGACAAACGATTTTGTCAGTTGCCGGTTCTTCTGGTCCCGGTGTTTTTTTGCCCTCGCCGAACACTCCCGGCTGTGTAACTGGCGCACGATCGAACGGAGCGAAAAGCCACGGCTTTTCGCCTCCTGGACTGCCTTTCAGTAGACACCAATACGTGGGGGGGCCGGGATCTGGTCTCATACCCGCGGAGAGCTCAAACCATAAAAGTCATAGGGAAATTGAGTTTTGAGGTGCTT
>JAGYME010000062.1 GCA_018400715.1 Candidatus Bipolaricaulota bacterium | reverse complement strand
CCAGTTTCTTTTCCTCTCCGTTGGATTCCTGTTCCTCGAGCGCTTTTTTCAAATGTTTGCTTTCCAGGGCCCCGAGGTCCTTGAGTATTTCCCCGATCCTTCTCGTCGACTCGAAGTAATCTTCCAAGATGCTTAGTATTACAGCACTCTTGCTCTTTCGCTCTTTGTTGGCCTTTTTCTCGATCTTCGCGATTAGGTACTCGTCGCGGTCTTTGTAGTAAAACGTAGTTTGCATGTTATCTCCTCCCAAATTCACCGGTGAGGTGAAGTTGCTGATAACTGAAGTTCTTGGAATTTTGATCGACGGAAAGATCTCCGAAAGCCTTGTCGAATGGAGTTGTTGAAATAAAAAAAACCAAGGTCATCACCTGTTGTTTAAAGGTTTGCCCTGGCAATCCGGCCGTCCTTTAAAAGGACCCGAGATTTTGCGAATCTGCGTTCCCACAGACGTGCCTTTATCAAAGCTAAAAAACATTATATCAGCAAACGATTTGTTTGTCAATGGAAATAATGTAAAACATTTTATTTAATCCAAGAGAGATAATTCTAACGTTATAGTTACATTTTTACCCGGGTATGGTATTATATGGTGAGTGAACACAGGAGTAAGTATTTTTCTCTACGAAGGGACCGATAGCCAGGACGGAATTCATTCACGACCTTGGATCCCTTAAGGTGGCTTGATAGATTGTATAATTACGTTAACCTAAACTAAGTCAAAAGTTGTTTTCGACATTTTGCCGGCTTATAGTTTTGGCTTCACTATCACAAAAAACTGTTTCGTTAGTAAGGTTGCACGGCCTATCGGGTTATTAGTTTTTTGTTAACCCGCAGGGAGGTTATTCTATTCAAAGTGGCTGGTTAACCAGTCCGCTCGCTTTTATATTAGGTAATTATCGATTTAAGGAGGTAAAATAATGAACGAATCAGAAACAAACGCACCCACGCGGCTATCGATTGATTTCCCCGACAGGAAACTTAACAGGCTGACGACGTTCTTTCGACCAATCCTGGCGATCCCTATCCTGATAATTTTGGGGTCCCTGTTCGGTGCGCCGTTCTTCTGGGAACAGGGATTATGGCAGTGGCAACTGCCGGCGATCCCGGCTTTTGTGGTGGGTCCAACCGCGTTGATGATACTCTTCAAACAAAAGTACCCCCGTTGGTGGTTCGACTGGAACCTGAACATGGCGAAGTTTTCCACCAGGGTGTTTTCCTACCTTGCGTTGCTGACCGACGTCTACCCATCTACGGACGACACTCAGTCAGTGCACCTCGACCTGAAATACCCCGATCCATCCGAGGATCTGGGCCGGTGGATGCCACTGGTAAAGTGGTTCCTGGCGATCCCTCACTATATCGTGCTGGTGTTTCTAAACATCGCGGGGATGATGGTCATAATCATGGCCTGGTTTGCGATCCTCTTTACCGGTAGGTACCCGAGGAAGTTATTCAGCTTCGTGGTGGAGTTGTACCACTGGAACCTCCGGGTAATCGCTTACGCGTTTCTATTTATTACCGACGAGTATCCCGGGTTTAACTTTTCTGGTTGGGGAGAATAAATAGTTGACCAACACGAGGAGGAGAGACAAATGAGTCACGGCAAGATATTTCTCTTAGTTGTTTCGGCCCTGGTGGTTTTGATTGGAGTGGGCCTGTTTCTCGGTGGTGGGTCGATATTGTGGGCTAACGTATTTATGAAGGATGCAGACGGTTTCTACACGACACGGAAGGTCGAGGTGGAACGGGACTCCTACGCTATAACGAGCGAGCCCGCGGAGGTAGAGGTCGACTCCTTGCGGGTTCTTAACTGGTTGGAGTCGATCGAGGTGAGGATAACTGCGGAGAACAACCACGATAAGGGAGTGTTCGTGGGCATTGCACCCGAGGACGACCTGCAAAGTTACTTAAATGGGGTAGAGCACGACCAGGTCGTGGATCTTGACCTGAACCATCCCATCGGGATACCCAAGATTAGCTACGAGGAGTTTTCCGGAAACAATTCACCCGAGGAACCGACTGGCGAGGAGTTCTGGGCCGCGTCAGCTTCGGGTTCAGGCGAACAGGTCCTCCGCTGGAAGCTCGAGGAGGGGACCTACGCCACGGCACTGATGAACGCGGATGGCTCGCGAGGTGTCGACGTTACGGCGTCAATAGGGGCGAAGGTGCCGGTCCTTAACGGCCTCGCCCTGTGGTTGACGATAGCTGGTCTCGTCGTTATCCTTCTGGCTTTCGTTTCCACCTACCTGATCGTAACGAGGTCAAGAATTTGACGGAGAGGCGGGGAGTTTAGATCCTGTTGGTGAACTATTAGAGGGCCGAGGACCTTATACATCGGTTCACGGCCCTCTGTAAACCTTAATTGTTTTCCAGCAGTACTTACGAGATAGACAACTGGATGGTCAACCTCAGGCTTCCTCCGAGTTGCCAGTCTCTGTGCCACCTAAGTGAAAGCTTAACCCGAAGACCGGAGCGCTTACCTGAGTTAACGGCCCGGAGATCTTCTACCCGGCCATTTCCCATTCTTCTGCGGGCCCCCACAGGTATCCGGCGTTTGCCCTTATCGACAGCCAGGGCAATATTGCGAGCTCTATCGTCAGGGTGGGCTGAATCCCGAAGTAGCTCTTCGTTAGCTTATGCGTATTGGGCGTATCCGTCAACGCCCCCGAAAAGGTCTCGGGGATGCTTTCGTTGATCTTTAAGTCAAGTGTGCCCATTCCTGCCAGCCCTCCCGCGAGCAACGATAGGTTGTCTGTGAGGCCCAGCTCCCCTTCGACGAGCAGTCCGGCAAACTTGACCTTTAGGTCGCCGTTACCGTTGGTGAAGGAAGTATCAGTTGACCCATGGTACCCTGTACCCCGATCCGGAGGTTGTCGGTCAGGTTTAAATGGCCTCCACCGCTGGTGAGAAGCACCGCGCTCTGAAAACCCTGATACCCCTCACTCTCCAGAGAGGAATTCAGGTTGCTCAGATTTAATAGGGCCACCCCTATCCCACCACGCTCGATGACGTCCTTGTTCTTGTCGTCTCCGTAAGCCTCTGTAGCAACCAGAAGCAGACCAATAGCGATAACTAATGTGATCGAAAGAACCTGGCGAAAACTATCTCGTGAAGCCATATTGGACCTCCCTATTTTGGTCTAATAGATTTAATTATATTTTAACGGATAAAAAAAGAATTGTTAATTGTCAACTTAAGGATAAATATCCGCTAATAAAATTCAGAAGAGAGTGGGGTTGGTGTTGATGATTGTAGAGTAATATGGGGGTCAACAAAAGAAACGGGTGGCGAGGATACCCCGCCACCCGTACAGGGAAGAGGTTAGGGCGTGTGCTTTTCCCGTCTAACCGATTCTCTTTCCCAACCACCTGAGCGCCTGGGTCCAGAACCGTGGATAGTGTTCCCAGTCTACGAATTCGATACCCCAGTGCGGGGCGAGGTCCGAGGCAAACGCCATGGACCTACCTTCCCCGTAGTCCCAGACGGTGATAAAGGGGTCATCCTCACCGGCCTCGGCGAGGACCGTGGAACCCTCCTTGGCCTCCAGGCTCTGATAACCGAGAAACCTTGGCCAGTCGTCGGCGGGGATTCCCTGCAGGATTTCGTGATCGGGTTTGGTTACCCTCGGCTTCATCCCATCCGTCCTCTCAACTCTGTCGTCGATCTCGCTGATGTTGACGGGGAGGAGTTCCTCGATCTCCGACCCATGGTAGTTTCCTTTGCCCTGGAATCCCTGGAAGCAGACGTAACCGCCAGCCATGATGAAACCGCCGCCTTCCTCGACGAACTTCCGGATCATTTCCAGTCGGTCCGGTCCCATGGGCATGGTGAACATGTCGCCGTACATCGTTAGGGTGTTCCTGCCCGTGTCGCTGACTATAACTACGTCGTACTGGTTAAGCTCGTCCTGTTGCTCCGGAAACTCCGTGAGTATTTCATGGTTTGGAATGTGGGTTATTTCGATGTCGTCCGCGTCCTGGAGGCCGCGTTTCAGATAGACGGAGTAGTCGTCGAAACCCCCTAACTTCACTACGTCAAACCCTTTCGTGTGAATTTTTGTGACAGTCCAGGTCTCGCCAAGAAAAAGTACTTTGATCTTATTGTTGTTCATAGAACTACCTCCAAGTAGTAAGTCGTTATTCTTTAATCGAGCCCAGCAACAGGCCCTTAATTACCAATCTGAGGAAAAATATGTAGATTAATAACACGGGGGCGATTGAAATGAAGGCGCCCGCCATATGCACGTTCCACGCCGCGACCGTCGTCCCTTTCAGGTTGGCCACGGCCACGGTCACGGGCTGAGATGCCACCCCGGAAGTCAACGTCAACCCGAACAGAAACTCGTTCCATATATTTGTAAATTGAAATATCCCCACTACGGCAAACCCGGGCAGGGACAACGGCAGAATAATTCGGGTAAAGATGTTGAATACGGAGGCCCCGTCTATTTGCGCTATTTCTATCAGAGAATGGGGGATGGGGTCGATATAGTTATAGAATAGGAGGGTGGTTATGGGCATCCCGTAAGCGGTATGAGTCAGAATAAGTCCGAAGAGAGTATTGTACAGGCCCAAACTCCCGATAAACCGCACCAGGGGGATAAGTATCGACTGGGGGGCGATGTAGAAACCGACGATTATCAAAAAGAAGAGTACATTTGACCCCCTGAACTTGTACTTAGAGAATATATATCCGCTCATGCAACCGAATATTGACGACAGGGCGGTGGCGGACAGGGCCATTATAAGGCTGTTCAAAAATGACTTGTTGATCTTGCCAAATGCATCCTTGTAAGCGCTAAATGTGGGGTTTTTTACCGGACTTACCGGAGCTGATACCAGTTCCTGCTCGGATTTTAGCGACGTATTGATCAAGCTGTAAATAGGCAACAGGTAGAAAAGCGAGAGGGCCAACAGGACGATATAAATTCCGATTTGGACGGGAACGCTCAGTTGTTTATAGTTCATCTCGAATCCCCCCTCATCTTTGCCACGAAGGGGATAACGATCAGCGCGGACAGGACGAACATGACGAAACCGATTGCTGCCCCGTCGGCGAACTGGTTCCTGTTGAATGCCACCCGCCACATGTAGGTCGCAAGCAACTCCGAAGAGTACCCAGGGCCTCCGCCGGTGGTTAACCACACCAGGTCAAATACCCTTAGGGCGTACATCAGCAGGAGGAACAGTACCGTAAACGTAGGGATCTTCTGTAGGGGAATGACCACGCGAAGGTATTTCTGGAAGGTGGTTGCCCCATCTACTTCCGCTGCCTCGAGGAGTTCCGTCCTTACGCTTGAAATCCCCGCGAAGTAGACCAGCGTAGCGAAACCGGAAAACTGCCAGACGTAGATAATTACCAGTCCCAGTAGAGACTGACTGCTGGAGGTAAGCCACGGTTGAGTCAGCGCACCCAGGCCGATCCCCCGGAGTATGGTGTTGATCGTCCCTGTCTTGGGAGCGAACATCCAGACCCACATGGTCGCCGAAACGACGAAGGAAAAGGACAGGGGCAAGAGAAAGATAAGGCGAAAGGCCTTCTTGCCCTTTAAGCCCAGGTCGATGAGGATCGCGTTTAACAATCCCAGTGGTAGCGTGACCAGGATGAACGCGCCCGAGAGGATCAGAGTGTTGGTTAAGCCCTTGCGAAATACGAAGTCATCGGTGAACAGGTGGATGTAGTTCTGTAAACCGACGAAGTCCCCGAAGCCGCTTAGCCCCTCCCACTTCATCATCGAAGCCCAGGCACTCCAGCCCGCGAAGTAATAGACGAATATCCCCACTAACACCACTGCGGGCAACAGGAAGAAAGCGATCTGTACGGACTTTTTCAAGCGTTACACCCCGTTGTTGTTAAAGAAAGCCGGGGGCAACAAATAAATGTACCCCCGGCCAGTTTGGAGGATTATCTACCAATTGAGACTCTTGTAAGCGTTGGCGAAGTTCTTGACTCCCTGGTCGACGTCCGGATTCTCGAAGAAACTGCTAAACATTCGACCAAAGACGTCGAGCCACGCTTCAGGTGGTCCCGCGAAAGCGGACTCTACGATCGTGGTCTCGGGGTCTCTGAAGTCTTTGAGAATGTCCTGAGAGATCACGTCGTACATGTCGGTAAACGCGTCCAACCTGGGTGGTGTAGCTCCCTTTATTGGACAGAAGACCGTCTCCGCCTCGGCGGTCCTCAACAGGTGAAGCCACTTTTTGGCGGAGGTGGGGTGTGGTGCTCCCTGTGGGAAGACGAAGCAGTCCAGGTGGAGGGAGAAGACCCCTTCCGTTCCGGGACTGGGTTGGTAGTTAAAGTCTACGCCCGATTTCCAACCCACGGCGGTGAGGTGTCCCTTGGCCCAGTCTCCCATCTGGTAGAAGACCGCCTTGTCCGATACCAATAAGTCTGCGGCCTTGTCCCAGGTAAGGGCCGCATAATCGGAGTTTATGTAACCTTCGCCGATCATGTGTTTTATCGCCCCGAGAGCTTCCCTGATCGCCTTGTCCTCGCTCGGGTTTGCTTGTCCGTTGTAGAGCTTTTCCAGGTAAGCCGGCCCTCCGTGCGGAGCGCTGAGGACGAAGGACTGGAATATCTGACTTGCGAGCCAGAATTCCTGCCCCGACCCCGCTCCCACGGCGTAGGGGATATAGCCTGCCTCCTTCGCTTTCTTGCAGGCTGCGTAGAGCTCGTCCCAGCTGGTCAGTGGGATTTCGATGCCCAGTTCTTCCACGAGGTCCTTGTTGTACCACAGGCAGTTGTTCCGCATAATATTTAGAGGAATCCCGTACTGGTGACCGTCGATCGTCCCCATTTCCTTGATTTTCTCGGGTACAGGGAGTTCGTCCCAGATGTCATCTATTGGCTGGAGAACGCTCACCCACGATTCCAGCATGCCGCTGCCGTAGGTAATCTGGAACGTGTCGGGGGCGTTCCCGGCCATAATCATCGTCTTGATCTTCGACCTCATTATTCCACCGCCTCCGCCCGAAACGGGGTTCTCGGCGATCTCGATGTCGGGATATACCGTGTTATAGAGGTCAAATACGGCGTCTATAGCCTCCTTTTCTCCACCAGCCGTCCACCAGTGATATACCACCAGTTTGTCGTCATCGGCGGCGGACACCACCGCAGATGGCACCAAAATCGCTATACTCAGGGTAAATACCAATAAGAGAAGTAAGTTCTTAGATTTCACGTCAATACACCTCCACGTGTGTTTTGAGACGAGGATAACCTTCCTACTAATCTAGGCCGATAACAGTTATCACCCCCTGGGACTATTCTGATACGAACGTCTTTGCATACTCGCTCGGTTCTCGTAATTTCTGATTAAGTTGATTAATAATTGAACCTCTCGCGCAGGCCATGCTGCTGTCCCCCACGCTATCGATCTCTATTTCCTCGATACATAACTCGTTAGCTAGTTCGCGGGAGAAGGACTTTGCGTTCTCAAAGACCTCGCGGCGGATTTCCGGGAACGCCTCCATGTCCACTACCAGAAGTGACGGGTTGAAGGTAAATAGGAGGTCCTTGATCTTTTGGTTAAGCGCCTCCTTGATCTCGCTGGGAAACTCTCTGTGGTTAGAAGCCTGGGAGATCTTAGTGTTGACGTAGTTATCCAGGCAATTTTCGTTTCCACACTTACATCTGGGAAGTTCCTCGCCAGGGTCGACGCTAACTGAGGTATGGCCGAACTCACCGGCAGTGCCATTCCTTCCCTGTAAAATATGCCCGTTGTGGTAAATACTCCCCCCGATGTTTACCCGCGCACGGCTTCTTTCTCCGGCTCTGACGGCGAGGTAAACGGCGACCATGTCGGTTTCGTCGTGCAGCCCCTTGTAGTCGAGGACGGAAAGAAGTTCCTGGTCGACGTCGTTTCCTACGGTGACCGGAAACCCCAGCGCCTTGCGAAGCGGCCCCCTTAGCGGGACCATCTCGTCCGTTTGAAACCTCGTCATCGGCTTGAAGGCACCGTCTCTCACGATCCCCGGTACGCCCATCCCAAGTCCCTTTATCCGCGAGCCACTAATTCCGCTCCGGTCGATCAGCTCCTTGACCTGCGATATGAGCGATTCAGCTATGACCGAGTGGTTCCCACCCTGAATCTCCTCCATGTCGAGAAAACCGCCCTCGCTTGCGACGAGCCGTTTTGACAGGTCAAATAGTGCGATGGTGAATTTGGGAATGGATAGGTCTACTCCGACGAAGAAGTAGTTGGACCCTTCAAACTCGTAGATGCTCGGCTTTCTTCCCGCGGACGTGTCCTTGACCCCTCTCTTCCTGATCAGGCCTTTGTCAAGCAGTGCCTCGATTCCCTTAGTTATCGTGGGGAAGCTGTAATCCGTACATTTGGAGATCTCCTTTTTCGTAGTGCCTGGATGGTCGTAAAGGTAAGCCAGGACGGAGGTCTCCAGTTCGGGATCGACGTTGGGCATTTAGTCACCAGCTCCGATATATTAAATTTACTTTCATTAATTATATTATATGCGGATTATTTTACAATATATTAAACCTAATTTACAAAAGTATGACCAAAAACTTGTAGAAATTTCTCGATAATATATCCTAAAAAGCCCATATAACAGAGTTTATACAAAGGCAATTAACCCCTTGTAACATCATCCTACACTAACCAGCGATTTTTGTCAAGATATTAAAGTAGATTTAATAAATTGGATATATTTTTTCTTCCGAATTTCTGTATCTTCAATGAACTCTCCTTGGCCTACAAGCACTATCCTTGGTATCTAAGGAGGAATACATCGAAGGAAGGTTTAAGGGTCAAACTTGAAACTTGTCTACAATGTTATACGATCATACTGAGGGCAAGTAATCTACAGAAGAAGTTTACCAGGTTAACGTGGCCGAGAGGTATAGGCTATTGGTCTATCCCCAAACTCCTTCGGGAAGATTTCTCCTAACCGACTTTGGTGCCAAAGTGTAGTGCCCCTAGTTGCCCAGTAGGCCCCTATCCAGGTAAGACACGTCGTAAAAGTCAGAAGAGCATTTCTTCCTTGTATGCTCTATTCATGAGTTCTCTCGTAGCCAGCTCGGGATCCTTGTCGTTATGAACTACCTGATACACTTGCTCGCAAATGGGCATTTCGACGTCCAGTTCCTGCTTGATTTGTTCAATGTGAATTACGGTGTAATAACCTTCTACAACCATTCCGTCTATTTTTCCGGGTTGGACCTGCCCTCCCTTACCTATAGCTAAGCCGTACTTTTGGTTTCTCGAAAAACGGCTGTTGCAGGTAGCGATTAAATCTCCGTTGCCGGCCAATCCGAAAGCTGGCTCTCTTTGAAGACCTAAAGCATCGAGAAAGTCAGCAATCTCCTTCGTTCCTCTAGAAACCAATGAAGCTAACGTGTTATCTCCGTACTTCCCCAGGCCCCGCGCAATAC
>JAGYME010000061.1 GCA_018400715.1 Candidatus Bipolaricaulota bacterium | reverse complement strand
CGTTTACGACGGTTTGGCCACCCTCCATGAGGTCCTCGGCGAACAGGTCCTGTTTGACCGTATCTAGCATCTTGTTAATGGCCTCTAACTGGTCCTGTTTGTCCCGGTAGTCGACCTGTGCCTCGGCCAGCATCGTTTCCAGCTGGGTCAGTTCCTTCTCGATTCCACTCCTTCCTAGCACGAGCCCCGTCTGATTCTGAAACTGGATCGACTCCGTCTCGGTCTCCTCCAGCCTCTGTTTCATGTCTTTCATCTGATCTTCGAGGAAGTTCTTAACCTCGGAGAGGTCCTTTCTGGCAGTATTGACCTCTTTTTCCTTGAACGCATCCAGGAGTGCGTTTGTCACGATCTGGGCGGACCTGGGCGTACTTTCTGTAACCTTGACCTCGAGGATATCTGTATCCTGGAGTATGTTGACGGTCAGGTTGTTCCTAACGTGCCCTACCGTCACCAAGGAGGTGCTGTCCGGCACCGATGTGCCCTGCCCGAACCCTATCGTCTGCAGTATATTTTCCAGACGTGACCCGGTGGCCACCTCCTGACGGCGGAGGTTGATGTATTCCGCGTCCTTTCTCAGCTTCTCTACCGCCAGCTCCAGCACGGGGGTACTGGTCAAGATCTCCTTCTTGTTTTGCAGGGCGTTTTGGCTGGACACGCCTGTGAGAGAGCTCTGGAGCATGTTGACGAAGCTGTCGCTCGAAGTTCTACTTGGCTCCTGCATGATCTTGGCCCCTGATTGATAGACTTCATCGGCGGTAAAGGTGAAAAAGCCGGTAGCCCCGACGATAAATATGAAAGCAAGCAGGATGTACCATTTACCCCGGACCATTACCCCCCATATCTCGCGGAGGTCTATAACGTCTTCTTCTAGCTCACGCTGGTTGTCTGGCATTTAATTGCTCCTTTCCCGAAAGTATACCAAATTGTAACAAATATTATAGCGCGAATAAGAGGAATAAAACGGAAATTTGTCAGGTCCCCTCCGCCTGAAAGGACTAGGTGAAATCAATTCTTTATCAGCAACAATACGGCCGTTAGGCCCAATGCGGCCGCCCCTCCTATCAACCAGGCGTAGTCTCCCATGCCGGAGGAATCCGGGCTGGGCTGTTCGTCGGGAAAACCCTCGGCCGACGTTTCTCCTTGCTCGTCCGAGTCTGTCGGTAAAGTGCTTCGCTCGCTTGAAGAATTCTCTCCGTCCGACCCACTGTTATTGCTGCTTGTTGCTCCATTGCTTCCCGAAGTAGCGTCAGAGTCGTCGTTGGGCTCTTCTACCGGGCTTTGTTCGGACGAAGCGATATTATCTGTGCTCGCTGTGCCGTTTGAACTTGAAGGACTTCTAATCTCCTGTTCCGGGGCCGCCTCTTGATTGTTAGCACTCGATTCGTCTTGGGCCTGTTTCGAATCCCCTTCTGATTCTTCTGTGCTAGGAGAATTTTCCGCATCTTGCGTCTGGTTTACTGGTTCAACGGTACGGTCGGCGCTCTCCTCCTCTTTCTCCTCCTCCGTGTTACTCAACAGGTTTAGGATGTTTCCGTCCACGTTTCCGGCAAACTCGTTGTCCGAGATTATGACGTCTTCTAGGTTGAAGGGTTTTTTCACGTACCCTTCTTCGTTATCAGAATATAGGTCACGCAGCGTGATGCCGACCAAGTTACTTTTTATGTCGTTGTAGCGGACGTAGCTATTTTTTCTAATCCCCATTAACCTGACTGCTTCGGCGTTTTCCTTGATTACGTTGTTTTCGATCAATACCTCGTCGCTTCTTGAGCCGACGTAGATACCAAACCCGCTATCCGCAAGTACGTTGTTCTTGATGACGATCCCTCGATTATCCTCCTCTGCCCAAGCAGGAAAGGTAATAGAAAAAAGAAGTATTCCAATTAGGAGTGCGGTTAAGGGGATTAAACCTCGCTGGAGAGAAGCCAGACCGGTAACTCTCATTTACTCAATCGCTCTAGTTCCAAGGGTTTCCGGTTGAACCGAGAACAGGTTGTCTTCATGGGACCAGATTCTAGCCGGACTGTGGGTGGATGTTGGCAAACGCGTTGCCGGCGATGTCATTTCCCTCGATAAGTACGTCGCTTACGCCACCACTTATCCTTACCCCTATGCCCGTAGCGGTAATGGCACCGTTGTCGGAAATCTCGTTGCCCTGGATGACTACGTTTTCACCGACTGAGCCCAGGTTAATTCCGTCCGCTCCGTTCTGGTTGATCTCGCTATTCTTCACGGTTACCCCGTCGTATACTGCGCCGCTTGAAAAGTCTATCCCTGACCCGATGTTTCCGGACATGGAACAGTTGTTTACCGTGAGCGCTGGAGCTCCGCCCTGACAGTTTCCTCTCACCCTGATTCCGTCGCCCGGACCGGTAATTGACAGGCTATTGACGGATAATCCGACAGCTGACTCCAGGGTGATAGTGCCCCGGATAACGGTATTCTCCGGGCTGCCGATCGACTCGATCGTAATGTTGTCCTTGTTGACTGTGAAGCTTTCCTCGTAGATTCCCTCTTCGAGGAGAATTACGTCTCCGGGATTGGCTGCGTCTACTGCGTCCTGTATACTTTCGTAATCGGCAGGAACGACGACCTCCGCGGCGTTTAGCAGAAGAAAAGACGAGAGTAAAACCAAACAGGCAACTACGGATACCAGTAAAACTTTAGTCTTTTTCATGGTATTACCCCTCTAAAAGACTTCTATTTCATTATACTGCATTCTATTATAAGACGTTTATTCGTTGATTCCAAACGAAGCTTTGATATTTCGAAAAACCTCAGGAATCGGACTTAAAACGAGTAGTCAAAGGTCAATCCCAGCCTGTCCAGGCCCACGTCGGATAAGATGTAGAATTCGGTCCCAAATGAGAACTGATCGCTTACGTCAAACGTGGCGATTCCCTTCAGCAGGACCAAATTGAACAGGTCTCCGTCGGTCTCGAACATGTTGAGGTAAGTGTCCAGGTCCAAATCCAAGCCGTCCCTGTAGTCGAGCAGGACCGCCTCGTCAAAGGTCGCGGTCTTGGAGGACCCGTCCACTGTATAGGTGTAGTTTTCTAACAGGTCACTGTTGAGGTCGTAAACGGTCTTGTCTTTTAAGGCTGTGTAAGCGCTGAAACTCACGCCTCCAATCTCCTGGCTCGTCAGAGAGAAACCCTCGATCGTCAGCGAATCGATCGTGCCGTCGCTTCCGGTTAAGTCACCGTCCAGTTCAGTGTATACGTCAAAACACGCCCAATCTAGATCTAAACTAGGGCTAATTGTGATCGACTTGGAGGGTGAAAACTTCAGGGTGCTGCTCAGGGTTAGGGGAAGGACTTCGGGATAGATGTAAAACTCAAACTTGGTGTATTCAAAACCGCTGGCCTCGCTGAACTTCGTCTTGTTGTCGAACTCGCAGCATCCTAACGAGAGGCCATTTACGTCTATTATTGTACTCACGTAGTGGAGGCTCGACCCGCCGTAAGTGCTTACCGCGTCTATGTCCTTGTCCTCGTCCATGCCGAAGTAGGCCGTTACGTCAGTGGTTACGTTATCGGTAAAGGAACCAGAAACGGACACGGCCATACCGGAACCGTATTCGATCGGGTCAGAAGAGATGCTCTTTAACAAAAAGGTATCGGATACCGTCAGGCTTGATTCGGTAAACGTGATAGTGCTCTCCCATGTGGACAACGAACTCCCGTCCGGATCTAGTACGAGGTCGGATGCTAGCCCGAACTCTCCTACGGAGCCGGAGAAGGTAAATTCCTGTTCTGTGAAACCGTCAAGCCCAAAAGTAGAGACGCTTCCAAAGTCTAGCTCCCCCGCGGAGTAGTCAAGCGTAATAACTGTATTCGTTAAGTCGGAATCGCTGGAAAAGAAGTCATCATCACGGGGAGTTAGGGTGAGTTTGTTCTCCCAGCTGCCGGTTAAGGTCCCCCCGAGGGCAGAAAACCCTACGATAAGCAGGAGAGAAATAACAAGTAAGGTAGCTCTTCTCCTGTACACAGCACCCAAACCTCCTTTTAATTATTTAACTTAATTTATTCTAACAGATATTTATTCTTTGTCAAAGAAAAACCTCTAAGAAGACCGGTGGTTTTCGATATAACCTATTGTATAAGGTTAGGCGTTCTTGTGAATTAAATTAGCAATTCTTTTTTACATTCTAAAAATACCGGGCTACGTCACCTTTTCAAGGTCAAGCGTAACCTCCGAAGGTAAGAAATGTTACAACGGCCCAGTTTTTGTTCTTGCCGTTCCTCTCAGCTAAGTCGCTATCACCCCACACACGTACTCTATCTCCTCGTCTTTTAACTCCGGAAAGGCGGGCAACGATATAACTTCCTCCGCTGCCTTCTCAGATACCGGCAGGTCGCCCTCCTCGTAACCCAGGTATTCAAAACAGCCCTGCTGGTGGAGCGAGAGGGGGTAGTATATCTTGTTGCCCACTCCGTTTTCGTTTAAGTCTTGTTGCAGTCCGTCCCGCTTTCCATCTCCGACCCTGATCGTGTACTGGTGGTAGATGTGGTTTCTGTCATCCTCCACGACTGGCGTCGTTATACCTTCAACGTCAGCCAGGCGTTCGTTGTACTTCTTCGCGTTTTCCCTCCTCCTCTGCGACCACTCGTCCAGGTGGGGAAGTTTTGCCGAGAGGACCGCCGCCTGCAGGGCGTCCAGCCTGCTGTTGTGGCCGACCATCTCGTTGAAATACTTCTCCTTAGAGCCGTGGAGACGGAGCATCCTCACCTTCTCGGCCAGCTCGTCGTCGTCCGTCGTCACCATTCCCCCGTCGCCGTAGCCGCCGAGGTTCTTGGTGGGAAAGAAGCTGAAGCATCCCGCGTGGCCAATGCTACCCGCTTTATAGGCCTGTTGCTCGTTGCCTGTAGCTTGTGGGAATTCATTAAGTGAACTATTTTCGTCATCAGAGGCAAGTTTCCCTTCTGTCCCATCCACAGGCCACTGGCCACTAGCCACATGCCCGGACTCCGTCCGGTATTCCGCGCCGATCGCCTGCGCCGCGTCCTCAATCACAGCCAGGTCGTATTCATCAGCGACCTCCATTATCTCGTCCATGTCCGCCATCTGGCCGTAGAGGTGGACGGGGACGATGGCTTTTGCTTCGGTCTGTAGTGAGTGGTTAGTGGTGAGTAGTTCTTCCAGAGCAACGGGGTCGAGGTTAAACGTGTCTGGTTTGATGTCGACGAAGACCGGTTCAGCGCCGGCGTTAACTATTGATCCCGCGGTGGCGAAGTAGGTGAAGGGAGAGGTTATCACTTTGTCGTCTTCGCCCTCGCCGATGCCGACGGCCTGTAGTGCTAACTTAATCGCGTCCGTCCCGCTGGCGACGCCGATCGCGTGCTTTACACCGCAGTAGTCGGCGACCTCTTCTTCAAATTTCTCTACCGCCGGCCCGAGGATAAAGTACTGCGAATCCACGACCTCCTGTATCGCCTCGTCAATTTCGTCCTTGATCGAATCGTACTGTCTGTTCAAGTCCAGCAGTGGTACGTTCATGTATAAACCTCCGGGTTTTGGTTAGTGGTAAGTGGTTAGTAGTAAGTAGTGCCTCACAACTTTGTCTTTTGTCTTCTTTTATGCTGTAGTTCCTCCCAGCTAAATAGCTCATAGCTCCAAGCTCAGAGCTCATAGCAAAACCACCCTCAGATATGTATATTGTAGTTGCTCACAGCTCTCAGCTTCCAACTCTCAGCTATCATAACAACTAACTACTTCCCACTTACTACTAACCATTCCCCGCATGCCACAAGCCTTGCCGTTCCTCTCAGCTCTGAGCTATCAGCTAATATGCTCTGCTATCCGCTCCTCAAAAATATCATTTAAATACTAGATTTATCAAGGCTGGATTCAACTAGCAGGTGCAACTTTGTGTAAAAGGAAGACAAGCGGCAGTAACTTTACCGGGCTTGTCTATTTCAATTTAAACACTTGACTTTTAATGTCAACTGTTTATACTTTAGGTGGTCAGATGTCTTTGCAAGAATTTGAGAAGAAATATAAGAAAACGTACACGGATCTCAACCAACTCTTTAATCAAGTTATAGACAAAATTGACAATAATTTTCTTCGCTACATTGTGAATTACAAAGACAACCAGGAGGTGTAGAACATGTACGCAAGAGGAGAGCCTGGACGAGATAGGGAAGACGGTAATGCCAGGTTTGGTGACCTGAAAGCTGCGGTCAATGCATCAATTCAGGACCCGGAAGGTACTCCTGATAACCTTTCTATTATAGAATTATCGCCGGAAGTAAGTTTTGAGGTGCTTACTAAAAAAAGACTCCAAATCTTCAGGACCCTGAAACATAACCCCGGTATAAGCTCAATCAAGGCTCTTTCGGAAATAGTGGGAAGGCGACCAGAGGTAGTCTCTAGGGATCTTAAAATCCTCATTAATTATGGCCTGGTTGATCTTGAGAAAGACGGTAGGACTAAGGTACCCAAAGTTATTAATGGAAGCGACGGAATATTGGTCAGAATAGATTAGAAGCTCATAGCAAAACCACTTTCAGATATGTATATTGTAGTTGCTCACAGCTATCAGCTCTCAGCTATCATAACCACTGACCACTTCCCACTTACTACTAACCAACACCCCACAAACCACTGACCACTTCCCACTGACCACTTCCCACTAAGTAACATCTCCCCTATCCAACATCGTATATCTCACAGCCAGCGCAATCAGAATACCAACCCCCACTCCGCTAACGTTATAATACATATCGACAGGATTGTACGCTCTCCCGGGAATATATATCTGCTGGAATTCCGTCATGAACGCGACGAAGGCGCCAATGGCGAGGATGATAATTACAGATAGGAGAGGATTTTCTTCTTTCCACAATAGAAAGAAGGCACTCAGGGCGAGGTAGGCAAGAAAGTGGAGGAGGTAGTCGAGGCGGATGCTAAACCCCTCGCTACCCACGTCGTAGGAGTTGACGTTAAACTTGGGCAGGGCGGATACGACGATAATTACAACCAGGCATAGGAAGAACAGATACTTCGATATCGTCTGTATGTTTTCCAGTAGTATGCTCATATATAGTTATAGTTCGGTTAAGATCAATATTCTTTGTAATTGTAGTCCCTTCAGTCTTTAGTTCCAGTGACTTCCAGTTTCGCTCTTGTAAGAAAACCACTCCCCACTAACCATCGGTCTCCGTTTAGATTGTTTTTGTCGTCAACCACTTCCCACTAACCACTAACTACTCGCCAGCACCCCACAGGCCTTGCCGTCCCTCCCAGCTATCAGCTAGTATTTCTCCCAACTATTCTTGACATCCTCATGGTTATTTGTACCGTCATGAAAATGCTTTGGGAAACTGTCTAATTCGGACCACTCATTGTGAGGGGCGTTATCATGCCTATAGATAGTTCCGTCTATATGCCTTCGTTCCCAATGGTACGAATAACGACCTGAAGGGGAGAGGAATACATCAATAATCGAATTATCGATCACGTATAAGCGCAACTTTTGTGGTAAGCCACCTGGTGTTTCGAGAATATCTCCATTCTCTATTAGGTGTCCAAATTGATCTAGGGCTAGTTCAAGCTGTTTGACGTAATTGTTTTTGATACTCATCCAGGCGGCCTATTGACTCATCAAGGTTCTCTAAGGTGATAAGATCTTCCCAGGCAGGATGTTCTTCTATGTCTCCGGCTTCTATTTTAGTTTCCAATTCATCTGAGCTAGAGACGTTATATCGAGAAAGAAGCTCGTATCTACCGACCATAAGTTTCCTTTTCCGTTCCGTTAAAAGAGACTCTACTCCTTTCTCTAGGAGGCTATCTTGATCAATATTTAGATATTTACCAATAATAGCTGAGAATGCCCCAGGGCTTGCCCTGGGGATGAATCAGCTGGTTTTTTGGTCCAGCAGTCAATCGAGGATACTATCCTTAAGAACTGCTGGTCGTTATTTGAAGTGATATTTCTTATATAGGGTAAGATCCAGAGCTGGGCTCGATTGACTGCTGGGTCTCGCGTTTTGGAGTACGTAGTTGTTAGTTTTTAAAGTTGTTTTTCTACAAGCCCCACCCCTTGGGGTGGGGTAATTGACGGGAGGTGTCTTCATGAGTGACCTACAGCTAAGAAGTACCGCTTTCGACGATGGCGAAATGATGCCCGATAAGTACGGTTACACCAAAGACAACGTCAATCCACCCCTGGTCATAGATGGTGTACCGGAAGGTGCGAAATCCCTGGTCCTGATCATGGACGACCCAGACGCGATGGAGCCGGCCGGAAAAATCTGGGACCACTGGATTGTCTGGGATATCGACCCGGAGACGACGGGGATACCGGAGGACTGGAAAGTGGACGACGCGGAGGAAGGGACCACGGACTACGGAGAGGCCGAATACGGTGGCCCCAACCCACCCGACGGCGTTCACACCTACGTATTTACCCTCTGTGCACTCGATACAGAGCTTGACTTCTCCGGACCGCCGACGAAGGCCCAGTTGGAAGAGGCTATGGAGGGACACGTCCTGGACGAGACTCAGCTGCGCGGAAAGTACGCGCCCAATTAGTAAGAGGAGACCAGTGACAGAAATATACATATCAAGACGGATCTTCCCGGAGGCCAAGGAGGGACTATCCGAAGCGGGTATCGACTACGAGGCCAACGACACGGGACGGATCCTCGAAAAGGAAGAGTTGGTTGAGCACACGCGCGACAAGGACGGGTTGATCTGTCTGTTAAACGACGAGATAGACGGGGAGTTCCTCTCCGCCTGTCCGGACTTGAAGATAGTGGCCAACCTGGGAGTGGGTTACGACAACATCGACGTGGCGGCGGCGACCGAGCACGGCGTCATGGTGACCAACACTCCCGGAGTCCTCACGGAGACGACAGCGGACCTCTCGTTTGCCCTCCTTCTTGCCGCCGCCAGGAGGATACCGGAGGCGGACACCTTCGTCAGGGAGGAGGACTGGGACGGATGGGAACTGCTCCAGGCACAACTGGGGGTAGACGTCTTCGGGAAGACGCTGGGAATAATCGGCATGGGCAGGATTGGGACTGCCGTCGCCCGCCGCGGGCACGGTGGCTTCGACATGGACGTAGTCTACTACAGCAGGACGAGAAAGCCCGACCTGGAAGAGGAGTTAGGCGCAGAATACCTGCCGCTGGACGAGCTTCTCGCTGCAAGCGATTTCGTCTCAATTCACACGCCCCTTACGGAAGAGACCGAAGGGATGATTTCCGGGAGGGAATTCAAGTTGATGAAGGAGACCGCAATTCTGATTAACGTGTCCAGGGGCCCGGTCGTGGACGAGGAGGAACTAGTTAAGGCACTAAGGGACGGAGAAATTAGGGGAGCGGGCCTTGACGTCTTCGAGGAAGAACCGAAGGTCCACCCGGAACTAAAGGAACTCAAGGAGAGCGTGGCCCTGGCCCCGCACATCGGTTCTGCC
>JAGYME010000060.1 GCA_018400715.1 Candidatus Bipolaricaulota bacterium | reverse complement strand
GACCAACGCCGTCCCCGGGGAGGGAAGCGGGGATGCCGACATCTTATTCGTTGGCGAGGGACCGGGTGCACAGGAAGACGCACAGGGGCGTCCATTCGTCGGACGAGCAGGGGATAAACTAACCGAGATACTAAATTCGGTGGATATAGACCGGAATGACGTATTTATTACGAACGTCGTCAAGTGTCGTCCCCCGGAAAACAGAAACCCGAAGAGCGACGAACGGGAAGCCTGTTTACCTTACCTGGAGGCACAGATCGCGGAGATAAATCCCTCGATAATTGTGACGCTTGGAAACACAGCCACCAAAGCCCTCCTCGATAACGATAGAGGCATCACCAAAGTCAGGGGGAACTTCTATAACTGGCGCGGAAACATTCAGGTCTTTCCCATGTACCACCCGAGTTACCTGTTGAGAAATCCTTCCAAGGAAAAAGGTAGTCCAAAGTACGAAACATGGCAGGACATAAAGAAAGTAAAGAAGAGCCTGGCTCCCCGTTGACTCCCACTAATTCCTCACTCGAACCAGCAGAAAAGAAGGAGAAGGTCGAGAAGACTATCGAGCGGGCAAAGAAATTAAGGAAGAGGGGACAATACGACGAGGGGATCGACCAGTTAGTAGATGCCCTAAAACTGGGGGTATTGAAAGACCGCTTGTATTACCGGTTGGGCAACCTCTACTTTGACGCCGAGGACTTTGACAGGGCCGAGTACTCCTACAAACGGGCGGTCGAAGAAAACGAAGACCACGTAAACGCCCAACACAACTTAGCAGTTGTCTATCGCAAGCAGGGCAGGGTCAGTGAGTCCGTCAAACAAAGGAAGAAGGCAAAGAAGAAAGAAATGGAGAACCCGAAAAACCCTGACCTAACGGAGGAAGAAAAGAGTTACGCCAGGAAATTCGCGTTTAAGTTAATGGCCCTAATCGTGGGGGGGTTGGCCGGGATTGGCGCAATTATCTACGTAATATCTCTGTTTTTCTTCTAACCTGAAAGCCCACTACCTCTCATCTAGTCCGGTAACTAAATTCATATTCTCAAAACTTTATCGATTTCCAGGAAAACTTTGGGTACTGGTTTAAAAATTTATGTGCATAAGATAACATTAAGTAATTGAGATCACATTATTGATTGGTACGTCTACCTGCTCAGGTAGTGCGTTTGAGTTCTTCAACCCAAGGAGGGAACATGAAACAGACCGATTACCTAATAGTTGGCGGAAGCGCAGCGGGCCTAGCGGCTGGTATGGCGGCGAGGCAATATTACCCGGATTCGTCGATAACTCTCATAAGAAAGGAAGAGAACGTAGTTATTCCCTGCGGGATACCATACATCTTTGGCACCCTTGATTCGCCCGAACAAAACCTGATTCCCGATGCTTCTCTCCATAACAACGACATCGACCTCATAATTGAAAAGGTGGACGAGATCGACAAGGAAGAAAAATGCGTGGCCACAGAGAGCGGGGAGGTAGTTGCCTACGACAAGCTCATACTTGCTACGGGCTCCTCGCCACTGGAGATACCTATCCCAGGAGTTGATTTAGGACACGTCTTCCCGGTAGAAAAGGACCTCGACCACCTGAAGAAAATGCTGGAAGCGGTTAACGCGGCCCAGGACGTCGTCGTCATTGGCGGGGGTTTCATGGGACTGGAGTTTGCCGACGAATGCAACAAGCAGAAAGATACGAAAGTAACGGTGGTCGAACGGCTACCGAACATACTCCAGCTGGCCTGCGACGAGGTAATCTCAGATAAAGTCGAAGCGAAGCTAACGGAGCGGGGCGTAAACGTCCTAACCGACACGGAAGTCAAGGAGATCAATGGTCAGGGAAGCGTCGATTCAGTTGCGCTCGACTCGGGAAAAGTACTCGATGCCGACGTAGTCATCATGGGAATTGGCGTCACGCCAAGCGTGGATCTTGCCCGCTCAGCTGGGCTTAAGACGAGCAGCAAACATGGAATTTGGGTCGATGACTTTATGAGGACTTCTGATGAGCACATATTCGCCGCAGGGGACTGTGCCGGTAAACGGGGGTACCTAAGTGGTGAAGCACGAGCGGTCAGGCTTGCCTCGGTTGCAACCACTGAAGCGAGAGTCGCAGCAACGAACCTCGGTGGAATCCGGCAGCGCATGGAATACCCGATTGGAATTTTCTCAACGAAGTTTGGAGACCTCGCGGTTGGCGCGGCAGGGCAGACCGAAAAGGACGCGAAGAGCCTGGGGATAGATATACTCACCACGGAAGCGTCGGCGTGCGACAGACACCCGGGCAAGTTGCCGGGTTGCACGGAACTCGGGGTAAAGTTGATCTTCGCCAAGGATACCGGCCTGATAATCGGTGGACAGGTCTACGGCGGGTTATCGGCGGGCGAAATGATCAACTTCATTGGCGCCTTGATCCAACACAAAATGAGAGCCGACGAGATATTTACCTTCCAGATGGGTACACACCCTCTACTTACTGCATCACCGGTCGCCTACCAGCTGACCAATGCTGCTCAGAAGGCCGCAGCAGAGCTAAGTAACGCGAGAAGGTAACGGGATTTCAATTTCCAGGGTGCCGACGCCATCGAGCTCGTCGGCACCCTCGAATCTTATCGCTCTATCGCCGGGTTAGTAAACACGTCAAGTTCGTCCCTGCTCGGAGAAGAAAATTCCGATATGACGGCGCCTGAGCTCCCCGCCTGGAACCAGTGTTTCGTGCTTGCCGGTATTGTGAATTGGTCTCCGGGCGACAGAGCTATCTCCCTCCCGACCGTGTAGTACTCTTCGTTGCCAGCAGGAGGGTCACAATTCCTTCCGGTCGTATCCTCGCCCTCAACGTAAAGATAGACCTTTCCATGCCGACACCGAAACGTCTCCATCTTCCCCTCGCCTCCATCTACAGGAGGATGACAGTGTTCGGGACAGGTCTGATGGGGAAAAAGGACCATTTCCTTGGCACAATACCTCGAGTTATTGACGTAGACAACGAGCTGAAGACCGATCTCACCGAGCCTCCCCAGACCGAAATCAGCTACTTCAACCCTCTCCTTCTCGTCCCCCCTGAGGACTATCCCCTCTCGCTCCAGTCGTTCTATAGTTTTCGCTCTAGCTTCCTCAGTCCTCATTTATTACAGCTCCAAATTAGCCAGGTCCGAGAACTTGTTGGCCAGGGCACCGTACATGGACTTGTATATTCCGTAAAGCTCATTGTACTTGTCCACGGCTCGGCCAGTAGGCTCGGCGACCCTGTTCACCCTAACTGCGGTATCTACGGCCTCTTCCACGCTTTCGTATATGCCAGCCCCTACACCTGCCAGGAGGGCAGCTCCAAAACCGGGCCCTTCAGAAACTGAGGTCCTATTCACCGGGGAATCAAAGTTATCCGCGATTACCTGGGCCCAGAAACTACTCTTTGACCCCCCACCCGTAATTCGGATTTCATTTCGCGGTAAGCCAAAACCGGAGACTAACTCCATAGAATCTCGCAAGCCAAAGGTTATCCCCTCTATGACTGACCTGGCTAGATGCTCCCTTCCGTGCTTGTCCGAAAGCCCGAAGAAGACGCCCCTGGCGTTCGGGTCCGCGTGGGGAGTTCTCTCGCCGTTCAGGTACGGCAAAAAAATCAACCTCTCCGCACCAATCGGGACGCCGCGCGCCTCTGCAGTAATCAAGTCGTAAGGGTCATCTCCGGTGAGAGAAGCTACTTCCTTCTCGAAACGACCAAACTTATCCCTGTACCAGCGCAAGGAAAGCCCAGCTGAGAGCATAACACCCATAAGGTACCATCGCTCAGGGGCGGAGTGGTTGAAGCTGTGGAGGCCGTCTTCGGGAGCAGCGTAGGTGGACTCCGTCGGGGCAAGGACGACACCGGACGACCCAATGCTAATAAGGTATTGACCTTCGTTTAGTACCCCGTTTCCTACGGCACTACACGCGTTGTCCGCCCCGCCGGCAACCACAAGTACGTCCTCAGAAAGGCCCAGTTCTTTCGCCACTTCCTGTTTAAGCTTTCCTACGGGCTCGGTCGATTCCAAAACAGGAGGTAATATCGACGTATCTAGCCCCAGCCCGCTAATGACCTCCTTAGACCAGGTCCTCTCGCTGACGTTAAACAAAACGGTCCCGGCCGCGTCCGAAGTTTCGGTAACGGTCCTCCCCGTCATCCGGTAGACAATGTAATCCTTGGGCAACAGCAGCGTGTCCAGTTCCTCGTAATTGTCCCTCTCGTTTTCCCTTAACCAGAGAAGTTTTGGTGCGGTAAACCCCTCCAATATTGGGTTCCCTAGTTTCGCCTTAATAGTTTCCAGGCCCAGTCTCTCCTCCATCTCACGGCATTGTGCCGTCGTCCTCGTATCATTCCATAGCAGCGGAGGCCTTATCACCTCTCCAGATGAATTTAGGAAGACCGATCCGTGCATCTGCCCTGAAAGGGCAAGAGCTTTTACCTCGTCAGAACCCCCGAGTCCCGTAGTGGCTTCCCGGGTTGCCCCTACGACTCCCTTCCACCAATCCTCGGGGTCCTGTTCCGCCCAGCCCTCCTGTGGTCTGTTGAGCGGATATGTTGCTTTGCCCGTACTAATTACCTCGCCATCCCCGGTTAGCAAAACCGCCTTCGTCGCGGACGTGCCAAGATCAAGCCCAAGCAAATAGGTATCCAAGTTTTCCTCCTTCTCGATGAAGACAATGGGTACCTTCTAATACGAAAGAAACCAAATCCTCAATCAAGGGGCGACCCCCTCATAGACACAGGGGAATTACTCTTCCTTCATCGCCTCGTCAAACGACAGACTCGACGGCGCGAAATCGACCTCTCGGACAAATTCAAGCGCTTCTCTGGCGCCGTATTCCCTGTCCATACCAGTATCTTCCCATTCCACGGAGAGGGGACCTGAGTATCCTATTTCGTTAAGTTCCCTGATGATATCCTCAAAGTTTACGTCCCCGTGTCCTAAAGATCTAAAGTTCCACCCCCGCCGCGGGTCTCCAAATTCGATATGAGAACCGAGGATTCCCGCTCGACCATCAAGCGTGACGGCGGCGTCTTTCATGTGGACGTGGTATATCCTCTCGGGAAAATCTCTTATCATCAAATGTGGAGTAACACCCTGCCAGATCAGGTGACTGGGGTCAAAGTTGATCCCCAGGGCCTTCCTTCGTTCGAAGGTCTCCAATAGTTTTTCCGTGGTGTAATAGTCAAACGCGATCTCGGTAGGATGAACTTCCAGGGCAAATTTCACTCCGTGTTTGTCGAATTCGTCAAAAATCGGGTCCCACAGCTCTCTAACTCGGTTGAACCCCTCCTCAACCATCTCCTCAGTCGTCTGAGGAAAGGAATAGAAAAACTTCCATATCGGGGATCCCGTGAACCCAGTGATCACATCACAACCCATGTTAGCGGCTGCTTTTGGGGCATACTTCATCTGTTCTATCGCCCAATCACTAATTTTCTGCGGCTCGCCGGCAATTTCTCCTGGAGCGAAATTATCCAGGCGACGGTCGTACCGGGCGGCGACGCACTGACCAATTATGTGTGTTCCTATCGTCCAGACCTCCAGGTCGTTATCTTCAAGGATCTTTTTTCTGTCCTCTATGTAGCTAGGGTCAGTGGCACCTGCCTCTAAATCAAAGTGATCCCCCCAGCTTGCTATTTCTAGACCGTCGTAGCCCATATCGCTAGCTAGCTCACATATTTCCTCAAAGGATAGATCAGCCCATTGACCGGTAAACAAGGTTACAGGCCTGCTCATTCGTTAATACCTCCTCTTGGTAAAACTTGTTATCAGATTAATCCAACTCCACCCATTCGCCCCCCGCCTGGGAACTATCGACGCAGGCGTTAATGAATTTCACGCCCTGGACGCCCGCCTTGACCGAGGGGTAATCGAAGTCTTCGGGGTCGGGATCACCACCCCTCTTCTTCTCCGCGAGTGCACCGAGGTAGCTCCGATAGACGTTGGCAAAGGCCTCGTAAAAGCCCTCCGGGTGCCCGGCGGGCAACCTGACCTTCTCCTCGCCGGAGGAGTAAAGTTCGTCCCTGCCCCGACTGAGGACGGTCTTCGGCTTTCCCAGATAGTTTACCTCCAGGTGGTCCGGGTCCTCTTGCTTCCATATCAAGGACCCCTCTGTCCCGTAGACCCTTACCTTCAATCCGTTATCATGACCTATCGCTACCTGTGAACACCAGAAAGAGCCCGTTGCCCCACCCTCGAACTTCAACAGCATGGCCGCGTTATCGTCAAGTTTTCGCCCTTCACCGAAGATGTCCAGGTTCGCCGACAACTCCTTTATTTCCAGCCCAGTAACGTAGGAGACCGTGTTCTCAATATGACTCCCGATATCACCCACGCAGTTAGATCTCCCGGAAAATTCGGGATCAGTCCTCCACTCGGCCTGCTTGTTCCCCTCCTCCTCAACCGGCTGAGCCAACCATTCCTGGGGGTATTCACCCTGTACCACTCTTACATCCCCGATATCGCCGCGTCGGACGATTTCGCGGGCGTGTTTCACTGCTGGATAGCCAGAGTAGACGTATGTCACGCCGAAAAAAAGGTCGTTCTCCTCGGTTAGCTTTTGCAGTTCCTCGGCCTGCTCCGAGGTGAACGTCAGAGGTTTATCACAGATTACGTTGATCCCCCTCTCCAAAAAGGCCTTCGCCACGGGGTAATGAAACTTATTGGGGACGACGATGGAGACAAAATCGATTCCGTCCTCTCGTGAGGCCTCGACCTCGGCCATCCTTTCAAAGCCGTCGTACACCCTATCTTCATCTAACCCCAGCTCCTTCCCAGTCTGGAGTGACTTCTCATAGCTCCGGGAGAAAGCTCCGGCAACGTATTCGGCCATTCCATCGAAACTAGCGGCAGACCTGTGAACCGCCCCAATAAATGAGCCGGGGCCACCACCAACCATACCACCTGTTAATCTAACCGCTCTGTTTTCACTTTCATCTCTACCCTCTATCATGTTTTCACCTCTTCGTATTATCGGTCTTTCTTTCTCAACTACGAAAGAGAGGTTTCAGGAAAACCTATCCCCTCTGTCGCTGAATAAGGACAGCTCCTATGATGACCAACCCTCTGACCGTCCCCTGTAAGTAGGGCGAGACGCCCAGCAGGTTAAGCATGTTACTCACAATTCCCAGGATAACTGCACCAATCAAGGTACCGAAAATTGACCCGCTCCCGCCTGACAGCATGGTGCCACCGATAATCACCGCGGCAATTGCGTCGAGCTCGAAGCCCGAACCAGCTGTAGTCGGATTGATAGAATTAAGCCGGGAGGACAACAACACCGCGGTAATTCCGACGTTCAAGCCCGTAAGTATGTAGGTATAAAACTTGATCCGTTGTGAGTTTATCGCGGAGTATTCGGCCACGCGCTCGTTTGATCCGACTGCACAGACGTAGCGGCCAAACTTCGTCCGGTTCAATAGGATGCTGTAGAAGACTGTCAACCCCAAAAGTATCCAGACAGGAATAGGAATCCTAAGGAAATATCCCATACCTAGTTGTGGAAAGAGATTGCTCGTCGATCGAAACTCTCCGGCCCCGCTGATATACAGCGTAAGGGACCTGAACATACCCCAGGTACCGAGGGTTACGATAAACGGAGCTACCTTACCCTTGGTAATGATCAGTCCGTTGAACGCGCCCGCCGCCGCTCCCATCAACAGCCCGACGAGAATCGCTACCAATATCGCCAGAAGGCCACCGCCAAAGTAGTTAACCATGATGACGACAACTCCTCCGACGAAAGCCGTCATTGAACCGACAGACAGATCGATTCCTCCGCTGATAATTACAAAGGTCATTCCCAGGGCTATCGTCCCCGTGTAAGAGATCTGCCGGAGAACGTTCGTGATATTTCTCCATTTTAAGAAATACGGGCTGGCAAATGAGGAAACTACGACAAGAACGATTAAGGCCAGCAGCGGGCCGTAAGTTTCCATGTCAACTTGGCTGACCCGTTCCTTAATTCCCGCCATATGGTTCCTTGAATTACTCATTGTACCGCCCTCTCTTCCAATCCCGTCGCGTGATACATAATCTGCTCTTCATTAATTTCATCGCCCTCCAGTATTCCCGTAATTCTACCCTCCCGCATTACAGCAACCCGGTTGCACATTCCAATAATTTCCTCCAGTTCGGAAGAGATAAATATAACCGATATCCCTGACCTCACGAGTTCATTGATGAAGTTGAATATATCCATTTTTGCGCTAACGTCGATGCCGCGCGTGGGTTCGTCAAAGATGAATATCTCCGGTTCCGTGTCGAGGCTTTTCACCAGGGAAACCTTCTGCTGGTTCCCCCCGCTCAACGTCTCCAGCCTTGCCCTTATGGATGGAGTACGTATGTGGAACTCGTCGATGTATTCCTTAGTCTGCTCCAATTCCTTTTTGCGGTCGATAAGAAGGTTTTTTATGTATTTACCTAAAGAGATAAGGGTTACGTTACTCGGCAGGTCAAAATTGGTCAATATCCCGGTATTCTGACGGTCCTCCGGCAGGTATGCTATCCCGCTTTTTACCGCGTCACGGGGTGAGTCGATCTCAACTCGTTCGTCCTGAACTTTTATCGTTCCAGCAGTTCGATCCCTGACGCCAATTATCGTCTCCGCAAGTTCGGTGCGACCTGCACCAACGAGGCCAAAAAAGCCAAGTATTTCCCCTTTCTTTAGGCTGAAGGTAACGTCTTCCACCAACTCGCCCTCGGACATCCCGTGAACTTCCATCGCTGTTTCCGGCTGAGGAAAGCTCACCTCCGGGAACATCTGATTTAACTCCCTGCCGACCATCATGTTTGCCATCTCGTGCTCGGAGACCTCCTCCGTATGGTACAGGCCAACGAAGTCGCCGTCACGGAGAACCATAACGCGGTCACAGATTTCCTTGACCTCCCTTAACTTATGGGAGATGTAGATAATCGTTACTCCCCTGTCGGAGAGGTCCCTCATTAGATCGAACAGGATCCGGATTTCGTTCGCCGTAAGCACGGTAGTCGGCTCGTCCATTATCAGCAACCGCGACTCGTACGCCAGTGCCTTCGCTATTTCGACCATCTGCTTTTGGGCAACGCTCAGGTCGCCAATAGGAGCAACCGGTGAGATTTCAGCTTGAAGTTCGTCCATGAGTTCCGACGTCAATTTCTTCATCTTCTTCCTGTTCAGCAGCAGACGTTTCTGTTCATGTTCCTGTCCGAGGAAGATGTTTTCGTAGACGTTGAGGTGCTCGACCAGGTTGAACTCCTGAGGGATTGTACTTATTCCTATCTCCTTGGCGCGAAACGGGTCCATCCGTTCTATCTCTTCCCCATCGAAGTAAATTTCCCCTTCCGTGGGCTGGTATATCCCGTTAAGGATCTTGATGAGGGTAGACTTCCCGGCGCCGTTTTCACCAATGATGCCAAATATCTCTCCCTCGGATACTTCTATGGAAATATCATCGAGAACTCTCACTCCGGAGAACTCCTTTGCCACGGAGTGGGTCTTAACCAAACTCTCGGTCATGTACCTCCACCTCTCTATCGTGAACTCTTGGTAGGACCTCGGTTAGAAAATAAACCTGGAGCTGGGCCCCAGGTTTATTTTCGCCAAGTTCCAGTTAGCGACTACATGTCCCCTAAAATACGGAATCGGGGTGGTAGTAGTCCTCTGCGTTCTCTCTAGTGATTAGCTCGGACCGCAGAATGACGTCGGCCGGGAGCTGATTCTGGTAAAACCCGTCGAGCGTTTCACCCTTCGCGGCCTTTACTCCCAGACTAATTCCGGTCGCGATCATTGAAGGTGGATACGTGACGTCAGCCCTTACCAGGTCGCTTCCGTCCATGATCATCTTAATGATGTCCTTTGAACCCGCGCCACCTAGCATGAACTTGATGTCGTCTCTACCCGACTCCTCGTAGGCCTGGAGTACGCCCTTCAGGACGTCGTCGTCCTGCGCGTAGACGGCGTCAATCTCGTCGTACTTCTGGAGGTAGTTTTCCATTATCTCCAGACCTTTTTGCGTGCTCCAGTAGGCCGGCTGTGAGTCCAGTATTTCGATCCCCGGATACTGTTCCATCACGCTCTCAAATGCCTCTACTCT
>JAGYME010000006.1 GCA_018400715.1 Candidatus Bipolaricaulota bacterium | reverse complement strand
GCATTTACAACTTCCCTGGCCCCTTCGATGGTGTTAACCATCGGTGCAATGATACCCCCGGCGCCTGCGTCGAGGACCCGTGATATCATATGGGTCTCTTCTCCTACCCTGACAAACGGGTAGATGTCGGCAGCTTCGGCGGCGGTTACGAGGTGCTCGATCCTCTCGGGGTTGACCAGAAAATGTTCGGTCCCGATTACCACGAAATCGAATCCAGCACCAGCAATTACCTCCAGGGCCGCTTGTGATTTTGAGAATAGAAAAGTCCCTACCGGAACCCTGTTTTGAGTAACGAGATCATCAATTATGCTCATGGGTTTACCTCACTCCACGGATTTTTCTTTATATGGAAATATCGAAGTTGTGCTATCGAAATTATGGAGTCTCTTCACGAATATGGTCTCCTGGAATGGAAAATATCTCCGTCAGTATATGGTTCATCTATTTTATTTGCAGAAACGATACGGGGTTTCCATGGCCAGTTTACCATTTTCTGGAGTATTTCAGTGACGCCCATAAGGCCTATATCTGGTTATGATGAAACTATGAGTCATATGAGTCTGGTTTTTCAAGATTCAAGGCCAGACCCTAGAATTACTGATCTTCCGTATAATCTAAATCATTCGAATCGCACCATCGCCTGGCGATTTCTGCGAACTGTTCGTCGCGGAAGTCAAACCAGTCCTGTCTGATCCCATAGTGGATTATTTTGTCCTTAAACATCCTAAATGCGCCTCGGCCGTGAATTGCGTTTAGCAGGTCATCCCTGATGTTTTCATCGTCGACCGTGTAACAGAAGTCCTTCATTATCTCCCACTCGTGGATCTCGAAGTTCGAAGGGATTCTTACGTATTTATCAGACTCCCAAATATCTTGAGCTTTCCGAAATGTTTCCTTCTCCCAATCCGTAGAGTAATATTCTTCCGTTTCCCCGTCCTCCACCGCACGGAAGAAACGGTCCTCTATGGGAATAAACTCTCCTTCGGCCTTGTCGTAGAATATCGGCATCTCGTCGGGCTGAGCATTCATCTGTTGGGCCAGTTCATTGATACTTACCTTGGGTTGTCCTGATTGTTCCACAAAACTACACCTCCTTTCTCCATCCTCTTCACGACTTGCTTTGACTCTTCATACTCTTCTTCTGAGTAGATGTGTGGTTCTAGCCTGGAAATTTCCAGGGTTTCTTTTACAACTCGGAAAGTGTCTTTTGCTGGTTTGCCACGGTAAATGACCAAGAGGTCGATGTCGCTCGCAGCTGTAAAGTTTCCCCTGGCGTAGGAACCAAACAAGACTACTTTCTTCAAGGGCATCTTCTCGTTCAGCTCGGGGAGCTTTTCCTTTATCAGCTCGATTACTTCTTTCCGGTCATATTTCGGATAAGATATCCGCACTGAACTCGAAGATTCGTTCGGCATGATCGAGTAACCTCCTGGCTTCGTCTTTCGTGTACCTATCCTTAGGGGAACCCGATGGATGGGCGTCTGGATACCGAGTCGGGATATAAGCTTTGTCAAGTTCCAGGGCCGCACCCCTCAACTCCTCCGACACGTCGAACCGTTTTGCCAGTTCTTCAAGCAGGTCGCCAACAGAATGACCCCACGTCTCGGCGCCGATTCGTTGAAAGACCCCCTTAAGTGCCTTTTCGGCCGATTGCTGGGCGGAAAAGCAAGCCCAATTGTAATATCCACCTTTTAAGTCATCCTCGCCGTGCTTTAGGTCTCCGCGCGCCTCGGCCATCCAGTCTTCGCTTCTTTCCATATTTTTCCCTCAGAATTATAATAACCAAAATATGTGTTATTGTACACCAATTGTGGATTGTTAATAAGTTGGAAGGCTACAAGCTGGATGTTTCGGAGGTCAGTTGGGTCAAATCCGAGACCTATTCTTACCTAGACCTGAATGGTTAGGTCACGCGCTCCGCAGGTACTTCAATACCTCCGCCAGTTCCTCTATCTTTTCCTCGCCCTCTCCTTCACGTATTGCCTCTGTTACGCAGACCCGCATGTGGTCCTTGGTCAGCAGGTTGGCGAGTTTGGACAGTGACGACTGGACGGCCGCGATCTGCTTGAGGATATCTATGCAGTACCTCTCCTCCTCGATCATCTTCTCTATCCCGCGCGAGTGACCGATAACGGTCCTTATCCGGTTTAAGGCTTCTCGTTTTTCCTCTGGAAGGTGCTCGAGACTCCCCTTCGTTTCGTCTCCTTCCTCGTCCACGGGGAGTTCGCTGTAGTCGTTACAGGGCATTTGGTATCACTCTCCTTTTCTAGAAACAATCACGACTGATAACTCGGACTAATATCGACTCCCTTCAACCTGTTCGAGTTGGTAACAACGTTTATCGAGGAAAACGCCATCGCCATCTCGGCTATCGCCGGATGGAGTAGGCCCATGACCGCTATAGGTATGGCGACCGTGTTGTAGAAGAAGGCCCAAAAGAGGTTCCCCTTGATCTTGGCAAAGGTGGCCTCTGACAGCTTGACAGCCTTCACCACGGCGGAGAGGTCTCCCTTAACCAGCGTGATGTCTGCCGCCTCGATGGCGATATCCGTTCCCGATCCAATAGCAATTCCCACGTTCGCCTGCTTCAGCGCCGGTGCGTCGTTTATCCCATCCCCGACCATGGCCACGTTCTCTCTCCGGTCCTGGAGCCTCATGACCTCGTCACGTTTCTCGTTGGGCATGACCTCCGCTATTACCCTGTCGATTCCTACCTTGTCCGCGATCGCCCTTCCGGTGCGTTCGTTGTCGCCGGTTATCATCACCGGCTCCAATCCGAGCTTTTTCAGTTCCGCTATGGCGTCGACCGAGTCTTCCTTTAGCTGATCTGCCACGCCGATAACTCCGAGGACGTCCTGGTTTCTTGCCACGATCACCGCGGTCTTGGCCTCTTCCTCTAACCCCTTCACTGTTCCTTCTACGGCTCCGTAGTTGACGTCGTTTTCCTCCATAAGGTCACGGTTTCCGACCAGCAGTCTGTCCCCGTTTAACTTTGCCTCTATTCCCTGACCAACTAGAGCAGAGAAGTCGGTGACGTCCTGTAACTTCAGGTCTTTTTCCTCTGCCGCTTCGACTATCGCTTCTCCGAGGGGGTGTTCGGACCCCTGTTCTGCTGAGGCCGCGAGCTTGATTAGTTCTTCCTGAGAATCGTTTTGGGAAATTACGTCCGTAACTCCGGGCTTCCCTTCAGTAATAGTGCCGGTCTTGTCCAAAATCACGGTTCCGACGTCCTTCATCGTCTGGATAGCCTCGCCTTTCCTGATCAGTACCCCATTTTCCGCACCCTTACCGGAGCCGACCATCAGGGCGGTTGGTGTTGCCAGACCCAGGGCACAGGGACACGCGATTACCAGCACGGATATCCCGGCGAAAAGCGAAAGCGAAATCACTCCTAGGCCCGGGTCAACCCAGGGAATAAACGAAGACGCCCAGGTTGCCAGGTCCTGGAAGGTCCCTGAGAAACCAAGCCATATGGCAATTGTGATAAGCGCAATGCTGATAACCGTGGGCACGAAGAAGGTAGTCACCCTATCGGCAAAGTTCTGAATGGGAACTTTCGTCCCCTGGGCTTCCTCGACCAGCCTTACGACCTGCGACAGGAACGTATCCTCTCCCACGCCGGTCGCCTCTACCTTGAGGACTCCCTGCTTGTTGACGGTTGCTCCGATGACTTCGTCTCCCTCGGACTTCTCCACGGGCATTGACTCGCCGGTAGCAATGGATTCGTCCACGGAAGATACCCCGTCTCTAACGACTCCATCGGTGGGTATCTTCTCGCCGGGGCGGACGACCATCAGGTTGCCGACTTCTACCTCGTCTACGGGTATCTCTACCTCGCGGCCGTCCCGCTCGACGCGGGCTGTCTTTGCCTCCAGCGTCATAAGCTTCTGGATCGCTTCCGAAGCTCTACCCTTGGCCTTAGTTTCAATGTATCGCCCGGTTAGGTGGAATCCCATGATCATTGCACCGACTCCAGAATAGTTCAACAGCCGGGGCGCAAGTCCAAATTCGCTCAGGACCGTTACGTATCCGGTAAAGTACGCCGTGGCGGACCCCATCATTATCAGCGTATCCATGTTTGGCGAAAGGTGTCGTGCCGACGTAAATCCGCTCCTTAGTGTCTCTCTGCCAGTCCACAGGAGCGCTGGCGTGGCAAGAATTATCATCCCGGCGTCGAATACGAGCGGAGAGGGCCACTTGACCCCGGTGATCATCTCGGGGACCATCCAGGCGATGATCGGGGCAACGAAAGCCCAGGTCCACGCCATCTCCTTTTTCGCCTTCTCCACCTCCCGCTGGCTCTCCTCGAGCTTGCTTCTTTCTCTTTCACCTTCCCTTTCTTTCTTTACTCCGTATCCCGCCTCTTCCACCGCTTTCTTGAACTCGTCGTAGCCGACCTCGGCGGGATTAAAGCTAAGGGCTGCCTTTTCGGTTGCTAGATTGACGTTGGCCTCGTCCACGCCCTCTAAGTCCCCTAGCGCGACTTCTACGGCCTGCGAGCAGGTGGCGCAGGTCATGCCTTCGATGTCCAGCTCCGCCTTTCCTGCTTCGTCTCTCGCCACTCGGTATCCTGCCCTCTCGACTGCTTCTGCCATATCTTTTTTGCTTACCTTGTCCGGATCGTAAGCAAGAGAGGCCTTGTCGGTGGCGATATTTACGTTTACGCCCTCCGTGCCCTCCAGATTGGCAAGTCCCTTCTCGACTGCCTGGGCACATGAGGCGCAGGTCATACCCTCTATCTCAAGATCAGTTCTCTCTTTTTGAGTAGTTTTATCCCGCGATCTATCGTTATTTACGTCTTTGTCTTTCGTCATAGATTTCACCTCTTACCCCACCCCCTCGTGGGGTAATAGAAGTATAATTGATATTTTCTCACACTCAAGCTAATACTTGAATCTTCGGTAATATGTAAGTTCTAGGAATTATTACGTCAAGGTATATACGTTTATTATCGAGGAGATATGCGACCCCATATGGGGTGGGTAGTCTAGAAGTAAGCGAATAATAACTTGGCATTGCCCTCACTTGTCCCATAAGAAAAAGAGTTACGCTTGCTTCAGGTAACTCCGCACTACCGATGAATCTTGTTGTTAGATTATGAGGGTTACCGTGATGATGAAATAGGTTAGTGCTGACACTACGGCCAGGCTGGCCATTGTCACCAGGATACCCTGTTTTTGGAAAGTATTTGCGATCAAGCCGGGTATTACCCAGCCGATTGCTCGTAACTCTATCATTTCGGGAAAGTAGTTCGGCAACACCTGGTAACCGAGGACGGTCCATAGTGAGCCAATAAGGATCATGATCACGAACCGCCTCCGGCCGTACATGATTAAATATCGGGAGAAGAAGTTATAGGAGATCAGGGTCAAAATGGCAATGATTACCGTTCCAGCTATCCGTAGGGGACTATCCACGTACAGGGCGATGTAACCAGGAACTATGATACCGCCGGCGTAAAATCCCGTAAGCTCAACGAACAACATGCTACATGCCAATCCGATGAACATGGTCTCAAGTACCATAGGCCTCTCCTACCCTTGACCAGTAACCTATCATTTCTTCCCCCCCGCCCTTGATGTTGCCGAAGCCAAAAATAAGCGTCCCCTTGCTGTTTCCCTCCGTAGCCCTTTTCGTAATCTCTTCGGGTGACGCTTCAGTGGTGACTCGTGCTTCAAATCTAGCATTCGTCAGTTTCCTCCCTACCGCATTAGCTCCCGTGCCCGTAACTATCAGCCGGTCAAATTTTATAGGAAATTCTGAATTCAACTGTGATATCCACTGGTTTGACCGAGCACCTCTGTCCTCCCGAACGTTCAATATGCCCGTGATCTGTAAAGAATCGACAGAGATTTCACGAGAGATGCGCTCGAACGCGTGCCGGGCAGATGCCGGGTTGTTTGTGGCAAACGCACTGACAGCGATATCTGGCCTGGTACTCTTCCTCCCTCTTAACGTCCAAGCCCTGAGACTGCCAAGATCGGGTTCCGTTTTTGCCATAGCGTCTGCTGCTTTGTCAACCTCTACCCCGACACTTCGGCAGACCTCAAGTGCGAGAATTACGTTCTCCGTAAACTCGAAATAAGGTAACTTTCCCATGATCCTTCCCGCGATCGGGAGTAGATCATCGGAGGGGAAGACTACTTCTAAGTCTTTTCCCGCAAAGGCCTCAGGTGCAAGCCGGAGCAGGTCGCGGTTAGACAGAAGCACCTTCGCCTGGTCGGAAACAGTAAGCCCAATTGTCTGGGCAATTTCCTGTTTCGTTTTGCCCATTCTAAATGTATGGTCCTTTTGGATCCGGGTTACCACGAGGTAATTCGGCTTGAGTAACCTGTTTGCTTCGATCAGGTGATTCTCCGGACTGATGCTCATAATCTCGGCCACGAACCCTCCAGTTTCCTGCCGAAAGGCCCTGAGAAGCAATTTACGCTGCTCTAGAATAGAGGGCGGTCCGCGCCTTTTGATCTTATCCTCGTTTCCATCTGGGTTAATATAGGTCGCACGGGATCCAGTCACCTTGCCGATAAAGCCCGTGTCCGCCTGATTTAACCCGGCATGTACTAACCGTACCACGCTGCTCTTTCCCCTCGTTCCTGTAACGCAAATTCTCACGGAGGTCCTATCCCGCCAGTAATCGAGCAGGTATTTTTCGACGGCGAGATACAGTATGATTGCTGCAAATATGGAGATTTTAACGATCGTTCCCACAATGATCACCGTGAATTTAACCAATATTATCTATATTTGTGGGGAATTAAAAGGCAAGGGGAAGTAAGACCTGCGCAACCATTTTCAAGCTCCACGATTTCTGGCGACCAAGAGTCTATAAGGAGAAGTGCACAACCTATTGATCTAACGATCAGCGTTACAGGTCGAATCGACTTTATTGCAATATTTTCCAGATTGGATATACAATATCTCTGGGTGGTACCCAAAAATTGCCAACTGTTATTTACTTTTTGGTGAAATGTTAAAGGGAGGTTATACCTATGGTTGGAGACAGAAGAATTCGTTTTGGCGCAACGTTTTTCATTGCCTTTTTACTTGTCCTGTTGAGCTTGTCACCCGTGCTGGCGGCGGAAGATTCCGTCACGGTTTCGCAGGTTGGTGTCAGCGACAGGGGGATGGTGGCGTCAGCTCACCGCCTGGCTTCAAGAGCTGGAGCCGAGATTCTTGCCAAGGGCGGAAATGCAGTCGATGCCGCGGTAGCAACTGCATTCGTTCTCTCCGTAGTTGAGCCGTATGCCTCAGGGCTTGGTGGAGAGGGCGTTGCCACGATTGCTCTGGCTGATGGAACGGACGTGGTGGTCGATTACAAATCAATCGCTCCTGGCCACGTTACCGAGGAAACAGATATCGAAGTGAACTATGGACCAGAAGGCGCTGCGGTGCCTGGCGTCGTTGCTGGCCTGGTCCATTCTCTCAACAAGTACGGCACGATGGCGTTAATGGAAGTGCTCCAGCCAGCAATCGATCTTGCACGAAATGGCTTTCCTGTAGATAAGGTATTCTACGAGACCCTTTCCGCTCACGGTTTCTACGAGAACATGATTGATAATCCGGAAAAGTACAACCTGACAACGATCTCCAAGAGATTTCTCAATGAGGGACTTCTTCCCGAGATCGGCACCACGATCAAAAACCCGGAACTGGCAGACGCCCTGGGAATACTTGCCAGGGAGGGGCCTAGTGGTTTCTACGAAGGCAAAATCGCCGATGCGATAGAAGAGGCGACCGGAGGATGGATATCTAAAGAGGATCTGGCAAGGTACGAGCCAGTGGAGCGGAAGCCAGTAGCGAGCGACTACAGAGATTTCAAGGTGATCAGTGCTCCACCACCGGTAGGTGGAGCCATAGTGATCGAGGAACTTAACATTCTCGAGAATTTTAACCTAAGCAATTTTGGGAGTTACGACCACCCGATGGTCGTTCACTTGATTTCCCAGGCAACAATGCTCGGATCGAGGGACGGTGCGACTTTCCGGGGGGATCCGGACTTCGTGGACATCCCATTGAAAGGACTGGCCTCTGACGAATTTGCCATAGAAAGGGCCAAACTGATCGACATGGGCAAAGCGATGGAGGAGAGAAGTTTTAACGTCCCTGAAGGTAAGCCTGGTGAATTTGAACCGATGGGTGAACCCGTTGGAGCGAATTCCTCTCCATCTACGACACAGATCAGCGTCGTGGATGGCGGTGGAAACGCAGTTAGTATGACGAATACCAATAGCTACTTCTGGGGCTCACAACTATTTATCGAGGAATATGGGTTTGTGCTAAACAACGAAATCCATAATTTCACCGCTCCAGCGTACAGGACACTTAACACAATTGCGCCCTACAAGCGTCCCAGGACAGTGGTCGCCCCGACAATAGTTAGGCGCCATAAGGACAATTCCGTCTATCTGGTGGTCGGTACGCCAGGTGCCGGCAGAATACCGACCACGATAGTGGAAACGATTGTGAACGTAGTAGATTTCAACATGCCCCTCACTGAAGCAATCAAATCACCAAAGTTTACAAGCCGAATGTGGTATGAAAAACTAAGGATGGAGGGGGGGTATCCTGAAAGCACGCTCGAGGCGTTGAAAGATATGGGGCACAAAATACGATTGTACCCGGAACTCGACCTCTACTTTGGTGGGGTTAATGCCGTTCACGTAACTGAAAATAATATGTTGATCGGCGTGGGGTCCTATCGGAGAGACGGTGCAGCCGGAATTTTGGAATGAAGACGGTGGTAATTAATTTCTATTGATTCCTTTTGTTTTGTTGAGGGTCAAACAGTGGATATTTTTCTGGCAAAATTCTGGCATTTGACTATAATAATCAAAACGGATATTAAATATACAAAAGATTCATGGGCAAGACGAAACCCGGGGAGCAGAACCCAGGAAGATTTGACACGGGGTTTCTTTCACAACGGGGGGTGTAAACTTTCCCAGAAAAATTACGTTACTTTTGTGTATGTGAATCATTTAATTATTCCACTTTCATAATTTTTTAAGGAGGAAAACATGCGACATCTTAAAATTGTCTTGGTAGCGACTCTGTTAATTGGTCTTGTGGCTCTTTCCGGCGTTGCGAAAACTGCTCCCACTCCAGAAGGAGACGTAATTCTTACGGCTTCCGGTTCTATAGCGTTGACTAACAGCGACGAAACTTTTGAATTCGACCTGGACATGATCAAAGGGTTGGCGCAGGAAATCTACGAATCAGAAGACCCCTGGTCGGGGAAACAGGAGTTTACGGGCGTAAGAGTAAAAACCTTATTAGATTATCTCGGATTCCCAAAAGACGCTGAAAAGGTAGTCTTCACCGCCGAAGACGGGGAAGTTACGGAAATACCGGTCGAGCATGCCATGCAATACCCGCTAATGTTAGCCTACCAGACAGGGGGCTATGACCTACCCCATAGAATGGGCGGACCGTTGAAATTGATGTGGCCGTGGAACGACGAATACGAAAAAATGGAAGAACTATATCCCCCAAAAGAACAGAAAAATTACTGGATCGAAGAAATGGAAGTGGTCTATTAAACTGCGTTATCAAACCCCGGCATCATTGTCTTTACGTGATGCCGGGGAATAGATTGATTGCGAGAAGAGTTCTTTAGATTGGAGGTATGTACTATGAGAAAGATGGTACCTATAGTGGTACTTTCTATTTTACTGACAGTATCAATTTTTATTATCGCAGTGGCCGAGGATGAGGCAACTCAACCGGAAGAGGTTAGTTTCCAGGAACCAGTAACAATAGTCTCTCTGGGTCAGAGCCCCGGTGCGGTCATAGCAAAAGTACTTTTTCAGCAGGCCGGAATTGAGTTCACATACATGGAAGCACGAGAAATTTCCGCCTTTACGGAAAATTTACCAAACACTTTCGTTCCGGTTTTGGGAGCGAGCAATAAAGGGTTGGGTGCGGCTGGAATTAAGATCGAAGAGGAAATTACCTGGGGAAAAGAATTGTTTGATGTCGCCAAAGAAAACACGATTCCCATCATGGTAATGCACGTAGAAGGGGAAGCCAGAAGGGGTGATATTTCCGATCAGTTAATAAATCACTTTGTACCCGAGGCTGACTTCGTAATTATTAAAGAGAGCGCAGACAAGGATAACATATTTACGAACCTCTGTTCGGAAAACGACATTCCCCTGGTTTCCAAAGAGAAGGGATTAGACATAGCTCCTGAACTGAAAGAGCTTTTCAACAAGTAGGATAAGATAAGCCATGAGGAGACGAGATAGAATGAATTTCGAAGCTCATAATAAACTTAGAATATTCTCTGTTTTAGTTCTCTCGCTGGCCCTGTTATCCTTTGTGGCTTTTGGGGATACTACGCTGGCCAAGATCGACTATCCTTCCTCTACAGATGTCCGCCCCGGTTACGGGGTGACTGACGTTAGCTGGCTAAGTGGCTATCACTCTAGCCTGAAGGATACACCGGGTGATACGAGGGTGTACGTCATGGAAGGGAAAGATACGGGTGGATCAGCGCTGATACTTGGTGGAACTCACGCAAACGAGCCAGCAGCTCATTCCGCGGCGGTTACCCTCGTGGAAAGAGGAATAGTGCCATCCGGAACCGTTTACGTAGTTCCCTTCGCGAATAACAGCGGTGCGAGATACAACAGAGAGGAAGAAGACGTACAATACTTTACCCTAGAAAATCGTTCCGGCGAAACAAGAAAGATCCCTGTTGGTATCCGATATACTCAACCGGAGGACCAGGAACCGGATCCAAATATGTTTATTCATCCACAGTCGGAATATTTCTATCCTCCCGCTCAATCGAGAAACTTGAACCGTGTGCACCCCGGCTTACCGGATGGAAACCTAACCCAGAAGATTAGTTACGCTCTTTTCCAGCTGGTAAAGGAGGAAGAGATTGACGTGGTCGTCGATATGCACGAAGCTGCGCCTTGGTCGTATCTGTCACGATCGTTGATATGCAACCCGAAAAGCACGGCCATTGGCAGCTTAGCACTTTTGAATATCGAGGCAGAATATGGGTTTTCTTTTCGCCTGGAGCAGTCACAGGAGAGCTCGCACGGCTTGAGTCACCGCGAATTTGGTGATAGAACCTCGGCGGAAGCTTTCTTAATTGAGACTGCTAACGCCTATCAGGGAGATACCGATGCCAGCCCAAAGAAGGACCTTGGGGAAAGGGTGTTTCATCAACTTGCGATAATCGAAGGAATCTTGAACGCATATAGCAACTCACAGTCGGGTGGTTCTGTTGTAAAACTTGAATTTCCCTTTGACTTGTCGACTATTGTGGGTGAGGACGGGGCCAAACTAGGCGAAAAACTGCGATAGTTTCAATTACCCTAGAATTTCTTGCCCGCCATTTCCCCGCCAGGAGATGGCGGGTTTTCTTTGATATTTTTGTGATTCAGGTCTACCTGCATCAATATTAGAAGACTATATAAAGAGAGATTATGTATATGCAATCGTGCCAGAAAAGTAATGAACTTCAAAAGGTGTTATAGGTGGCATACACGCCAGAACTGATTACCTTTTTAGCAATGGTCGGGAGTTTTATCATCGGGGCAATGGTCGTCAAGTTGCCCGTGTCGCTGTCGTTAGTGATTGCCTCCATTATTGGAGCTTTCGTTGGCGGGGCGGGGTTTCCGATCCGCCACATTGTCGAGGGAACTTTTGGATATATCGACACGGTCCTTGTGATAGCTACCGCCATGATCTATATGAAGGGGATTCAACGCTCGGGTTTGCTGGGCACCATGGCAAATCAGATCATCAGAGGGTTCAGGCGACAACCGCTGCTGTTGCTGATAGTCCTCATGTTCTTCGCCATGTTTCCCGGTATGGTAACTGGATCTTCGACCGTAGCCGTTTTGACTGCCGGGGCAATCGTAGCTCCAGTTCTGATGAACATCGGGATACCAAGGAACAAGACGGGGGCCATTATTGCTATGGCAGGGATCCTTGGCATGATAGCTCCTCCCGTGAACATCCCCGCCATGATCATCGGTGGGGGCGTGGATATGCCTTACATCGGCTTCTCGGTCCCCCTGATTTTGATTACCTTTCCTCTGGCGATAATTTTTGTGTTATTCCTCGGTTATCAACACCTGTCGGAAATTGACGTCGACGCCATGGACCTGCCACAGTCGTTCTACCCGAAATATGGGATCAAGCTGTATCTCCCTTTCTTCATTTTATTGATTTTGCTGGTGGTCGAGCAGGTATTTCCCAAAGCTATACCGTCGCTCGGCATGCCGCTAATCTTCCTCATCAGCGCCTCCATTACGTTGATAAGCGGAAAGCGGTTTGGAGTATTGGGTACTGTGAGTGAAGCCGTCAACGAAGCGTTGCCGATCATGGGTATACTGGCAGGGGTCGGAATGTTTATTCAAATTATGACTTTGACCGGGGTAAGAGGTTTCGTCGTTGGTATGTTGATTGGTCTTCCGGCAAGCTATCTCTATCTGTCAATTGGCATTAGCATGCCGCTGTTCGGCGCGGTTTCCGCTTACGGCTCCGCGTCAATTCTCGGTGTGCCATTCATGCTTGCGCTGTTGAGTCAGAACCAAATCCTAGCCGCGGCTGCTCTTTCCCTCATTGCTGGGCTGGGTGACCTTATGCCACCTACGGCGTTGGCCGGTCTTTTCGCCGCCCGGGTCGTGGAACAGAAGAACTATGTAAAGATTGTGAAGTATTGCATTATTCCTGGACTTTTGACTGTCGGGTACGGGATATTTATGATTTTATCCCCGTGGCAATAGAGTTGGGTGCGTGGAGATGAGAATATGCAGATAATTTACCGAATACTAACGATTCTTCTCACGATTATATTGATTTATAATACCATCAAGGAAGAGGATCTGTTCAGACAGGCAATAGGCGCTTTAGTAATCATTCCGTTGCTACTTCGGAGTTTGATGATTAAGTAGGAGATCGATGAAGATAAGAGGCAACAAATACACGGCGTCGCTGTTTCTGATGCTGGCACTTGCCCTTGCGTTTTTCTCCGGGAGAAAGTTCGTTGCTATGTGGAATCCGGAGCAGATCGTTCCCGGTGGGGGAGTGACAGAGATAAAGCAGTTGAGTGACTACGAGCCCTCCCTTGAAGGTACGGCAATGGACCCCAAAGCCTATATATTGAAGGGTAAGGAGCCAGGGGGAACGGTCCTGATACTTGGTGGTACCCATCCCAACGAACCCGCCGGCTTTCTCACGGCAACTCTCATGGTTGAAAACGCCCGGGTAGAAACCGGAAAGTTGATAGTGGTGCCGAGGACAAACCTGAGTGCCTTCACCCATACCCAGCCTTTAGAGGGTGCACCACAGTATTTTGGGGTCGAGACTTCATCTGGGGAGAGAGAGTTCAGGTTTGGTTCCCGACTTACCAACCCCATAAACCAGTGGCCTGATCCAAACGTGTACGTGAATGCATCGGGCCAGCAACTGGCGGGCTTTGAGATTAGGAACCTTAACCGCTGTTATCCCGGCAGCGACTCCGGTTACCTGACGGAAAAGCTGGCCAGGGGAATAATGAATTTGATCGAGAGGGAAAATCCGGACGTCTCCTTCGACTTGCACGAATCTTCACCGGAATATCCAGTGACCAACGCGATCGTCGCTCACGAAGGGTCCATGGAACTTGCGACACTCGCCAAAATGAACCTGGCGTTCGAGGACATTGATATGAAGCTCGAGAGGTCACCCGCCAACTTATTCGGGATAAGCCACAGGGAGTGGGGAAATCGGACAAACACCAATCCGATATTGCTGGAAACGCCCAACCCAAGTCAAGGGAGGCTGAGGGGAGAGACGGATGCCGGTCTGGTACTAGACGGGAAGGACAAGTATTACCTAAAAGCAGCTAACAACGACCTCCTCTACACTCATTATGGTGAAGATGGGATATCTATAGAAGAGAGGGTGGGACGTCATCTTATTACTATCATGGAGATCCTAAGTGTCTACTCCGATACCCACCCGGATCGAACAATCTCGATCGACGATCTCCCCGGTTACAGTACCTTGCTTTCTGAGGGATTGGGTTCTTATCTTAACGAGCCGTCGACTTAAGGGGAAAGCTTGGATACTAAGTGCGCTCGCCTCAGTCATTGGACAGGGTAAAATGGTGGTGAGCTAAGTGATTGGCTTTTCTCGAAAAGCTCCTGGGGTTCCAGTTTATCGGGGGGCGAAGGTTTCGAGAAAATATATTTTCCTCCTGGCCGCCGTAAGTATCTGTGCGATCGTTTTGTTGAATTGCTTACCCATCCGTAACAATGAGCAGTTACCGTATAACAGTATGGTGTCTGCCGCAGAGCGGATGAGTTATGCTAACCAGGTAATCAGCGCGACCAGACGAGAAATGGGGATACCTATTAACCTTTCTTCAGATCCCAACCGAACTGGATTGATTGGGGGAGAACTTACGGAGTTGACGACGACCCTGGGTGACCTGGAGGCGAAGAGGACCACCACTAGCCCAAACTTTGCCGCACTGATGGTCCTGTTGTTGCACGAATCTGGTATTGAAGATGGTGACGACGTGGCAATTGGAGCTTCGGGCTCCTTCCCCGGAGCCACAGTTGCAACTCTCTGTGCGGCTGCCGAGATCGGTGCGAACCCGATTGTAATTTATTCATTGGGGGCCTCCATATGGGGCGCAAACGTAGTTGATCTGACGATCCTGGATATCCACAAGATACTCTATCAAGAAGGGGTAATTCCTTTCGGGGTTGCGGCAGCCTCGCTCGGGGGGCGGGACGATATTGGAAGAAGCCTGACTGAGGACGTCCGGGTCAGTCTGGAAGAAAAGATCGAAAACTCTAGAGCGGAGTTTCTCGATATTCCTATTCTCCAGAAGAATGTGGAGAAGCGGATTGACATTTACCAACGACGAGCGGCGGATGGCGTTGATGTGTTTATCAACATCGGTGGTGCCGTTGCGAACATGGGCACCTCCGCCGAGGTTTTACAACTGAAACCAGGCATAAATAGAATCAATCGTCTTCCTCGACCTGGAGAGCGCGGTGTGATTTACGCCCTGGCAGCACAGAATATCCCAATAATTCATATCTTAAACCTTGAGAAGCTGGCAGTTAAGTACAACTTGTCCTGGGATCCGGTGCCGTTGCCAGAGCCCGGCCAAGGAAAGATCTACGACCGTCGCCCGAGTAGACCAATGTTGTTCTGGGCCCTGTTTTCTTGCTATCTGGTGTCGTTAGCCGTAGTTGGGAATCTAGCTCGCCAGGATTAAGGCTGAGGTTGCCCTTGCGGATGTCTGGATGACGTCCGCCTCACTCCTCCCCCTCATACTTCAAGACTCATCTTCTATCTCCAGGGATAGACTGAAGAAATATAGGAAAATAAAGATTAACCACTCGGTTTCGTGTATAATATATATATAGGGAATTTTGTATTTAGGAATTTATTGAGCACTACGAAAAATTAATAATCGCGCCCTTATTGACAATCTTCTTCCTTCCGTGCCATTAAATTTCTCAAATCAGTTCATCGATCGGCCCATAGCTTTCCAGTGATCTGGTGTGGGTGATTCCCAATTTCGTGGTTTCACGGAGGTGATAGTGCCAAAGTAACCGAGAAGTGATCCGGACAACTTTCACCATTCAGGAGGTAAATCATGGTAAGAAAATTTCGTATCTCAGTATTAGTTGTTTTGTTACTTTCACTAATTTTTGGTCTACCTGGTACTTCGATAATTACCGGCTTGGCAGCAGACCAATCCGATGTTATCGATCAGTTAGTCCAGGAGGCTAAGAGTTCAGCTCAAGCGGCCTCACAGGCATACTCCGAGGCCCAGGCGACAGCGAAGGCGGCTGATTCCGCGAGATCAGCAGTAGGGCGGCAGGTAAAAGCGATAGAGTCAATTGCTCAAAACGCGTCCGCAGAAGCAAGTTCTGCTGCGTCCGCTGCTGCTCTGGCTGAGTCTAATTCACTTGCAGAGATGCAGGCCCTTGTCGAGGTGGCGGCGGATGCAAGCGCTCATGCCTCTGCAGTCGTTCAGGCGATATCAGAGGCGCGCAGCGAAGCCTCCGCGATAGCCCGCGCTGAAGCCAGACAAACAGCACAAGAAAATGCATCTACTTCAGCTAGCGCGGAAGCTGCCTCTGCCGCCAGGGCCAGGGCGGAGGTAAGCGTCGAGGATATTTCTCTGGCTCAAGCCTCAGCGGAGGCGTCGGCCTCGGCCATTTCCAGAGCGTATACACGGGCGAGATCGGACGCTCAGGCTGCGTCAACAGCAATAGCGCGCGCTCGGTCCAAAGCAGAAGAATATCATGAAACTGTAGAAACAGAAGTTCCTTGTGGTTCGGTAACGACGGAGATCACAGGGACGATAAATGCCATCGTCGAGGCCGCGGCAAGCGCAAGCGCGTCGGCAGAAGCAATCGCAGAAGCCGTTGCTCAAGCTGAGTCTTCGGCGGAAGCCCGTGCCGAGGCAGCCGCGAATGCTATGGCCAGGGCCCGCGCCGAGGCGGAAGCGGCCGCCGATGCAAGTGCCCAGGCGGAGGCGTCAGCTGAAGGTATCGCCCAGGCGAGAGCAGAAGCGGAGGCGGAGGCTGAGGCGATGGCCGAGGCGGTCTCCACCGCATATTCACGGGCCGAAGCAGCAGCTAGTGCATCCAGCAGTGCCTTGGCGACGGCGAGATCTGAAGCCTCGGCCCTGGCAACGGCGTTAGCAGAGGCTGTCTCCCGGGCAGAATCCCGGGCAAGCGCGTCCTCACAGGCCTCAGCGAATGCGATGGCCCATGCTGAAGCAGCTGCTAGTGCAATGGCTGAAGCAGTGGCGGAGTCGAATTCCTATGCCCAGGCAGCGGCCAACGCGGCGGCCGACGCTCAGGCTGCAGCTCAAAGAGCTGAACGGGCAGGTAAAAACGGTGACCTCGAAGGCGTAGTTAGCGCTTTCGCGGCTACGGCGAAAGCCGAAGCCGATGCCCAGGCAAACGCATATGCAGCGGCATCTGCTCTTGCTGAAGCACATGCGGAGGTTAACGTTGAGATCAATACGGCTGTAACGGCTACCGCTCAGGCTGTTGCCTCGGCGTACTCTGCTGCTAGCGCTGAAGCAAGCGTCTACACCAATACACACGCTGCGGCTGAAGCAACTGCCGCGGCCCTGGCGGAGGCAGTTGCTTCAGCAAGAACGGCCGCCGATGCACAGGCACAGGCATATGCAACTGCGTTTGCGAAAGCACTCGTTATAGCTGACGTGGAGGCTGACGTGGCTGCCTGGGCAACCGCAATGGCTAGGGCGACAACTGAAGCGAACGCCTACGCAACCGCCAGTGCGGACGCGCTAACCAGGGCCTCCGCAGCCGCCGAAGCAGCTGCTGATGCCAGGTCACACGCACTCGCTTCTACAAGCGCCGTAACGAGGGCAGCAACCAGTGCGACCGCCTCGGTCGACACGATTGCCAAGATTGAAACCTCGACGGATGAGTTCATCGATCCTGACTGTCTCGAGCAGTTATGTGTGGATATCGAACCACACCCACAACCCGGATGCCTAGTTGAACCGACTTCGCTTAACTTTGGCTCAACTCAAGTTGGCGAGAGTCTGAGTCGATCGTTCACGGTCGAAAATACCGGGGCGGGTGTCCTCACCGGATCGATTTCGGAGACCTCACCCCACTTTTTCGCCTATCCGTCTTCCTACGAACTTTACTCCGGTGACTCCGAAACTATATCCGTGCTATACACACCTTCCGAAACTGGATCACATCAGACGACGATAGACCTGGATCACCCCTGCATGGAAGTAAGGGTGACTGGTCAGGCAACCCGGAAGCAGGAAACGGTGGAGAGGATCAGCGTCGAAACGAAAGCGGAAGTATCACAGGTATGTAAAGAGGAAACGAGCCATTACCTCACGCTGACCTGGAACTCTTACGGAGGACAGCTGCCGCGAACTGTGACTCTAACGCTAAAGGGGCCGAGTGGCTTTTCTCGCCTGCTACAAAACTTGCCTTCCAGCGGCTCGCGTTCTGTAAGCCTAGATATACCGGGGGGAGGAGAGGTCACCTTGACCGCACAGGTAACTGACTACGACGGAAAACGGGCCAGCTCGTCCAGCACGGTCAACCTGCCCCGCTGCCAGGCCTCCGAGTCCACTTGTCCCTACCCACAGGTTCTGAGGTGGAATATTTCAGGAATACAGGGTGGTTCGAGCGTATACAAGACCATGTCCATACCGACGGAAATCAGAAGGGAACTTACTTCACATGGGGCCATAGAGGCCAATCTGGTCAGTTCTGAGCTGCCTCAGGGTGTCAGTTTCTCAATGGACTTAAATAAGAATTCGGCCAGGCTGGTGGGGTCGTTTCCGAACACCCCTGGGACCTACCAGGTCCATTACAAAATATTTGACAGACGTGAGTGCGTTGTTGCCAATTTGTACGTGAACTTAAGCGTTTCAAGAAGAGGAGGCTCAATCGAATTTCATATTGTACCCCCGGGAGAAACTCATACGAACGATCACGAAGATTAAACGAGGAGACGTTTGACCTTTAAGTTAATCAGGGTGTCCATGGCCGGCAGTGATTAGCTGGCCTGGACACCTTTTTTCACCCTTCAGTCAAGGGTTGACTTTGAGGAACTTCTCAATTCTCCCCGCCCCGCCAGCCCTTTTAAACAGATCCCCAGGCGGATTGACCCGGCCCTCTACGGATAGGGTACCATCCGGCTCTAGCACTCGATTTGCCTCCTTCCATATTTGGTCCAGAGCCCCGCCCTTTGACCTGGCGAGACCGAATACAAAGATCAGATCAAACTCTTCGGCGGGGAACCCGGTTTTTGCCGCGTCGGCTTGACCGACCGTAACGTTATCTATAGAACTATTTTCCACCTTTTTCATTACGTAGTTCACGGTGACCGGGTTGATGTCGATCGCGTCAACGCTCCCCTCGCTCCCGACTATCTCCGCCGCGGGAACTGTAAAGAAGCCCGGGCCGCATCCAATTTCCAGGACCCGTTGACCCTCCTTCAAGCCCGCGGATTTCAGAACTTCGTGATATTTCTTTCCAATTTGGTTGGCCGTTTGGAGCGTAGTTCAGTGACCTTAATCGGGGATTAAGTTCGGTTGAAGTACGTCCGTAAATTTGTAATGAAGTTCCTTGCAGGGAAACTGCTCTGGCAGGATTTTTAGCGTTAGTGGGGCACGACGAAGTAGTAGACGGTGAAGTAATGACAGACTCCCCCAGCTAGGACGAAGAGGTGCCATATGGCGTGATTGTAGGGCAGTGCCTTCCAGGCGTAGAAGGCTATCCCCGCCGTGTACACTGCGCCCCCGATGATCAGAAGGGATATGCCCATCAAGCTCATATTGCTTATCAGGCCGGGGAGGGCGATCAGCGACAGCCAGCCCATGAGTACGTAGGTCCCGGTGGCAAATTTTGGAAAGCGATTGCCAAGAAAACTGCTGAATAGTATCCCCGATAGCGCCAGACCCCAGATCGTTCCAAACAGGGACCAGCCCCAGGAGCCGGACAGGCTGATCAGGGCAAAGGGCGTATAGGTACCGGCAATAAGCAGGTATATCGAGCCATGATCGATATACCGGAAGAACGTCTTGGCTGTACCGACCCTAATTGCGTGATAAAGAGTGGAAGAGATGAATAGGAGGATGGAACTCGCCCCGTAAAGGGAGAAACCGAGAAACATCCATACGTTCCCGGTACGTCCTGCTCTCAACAACAGCATGATCAGGCCGGCGATGCTGGCGAGAACGCCGGTTGCGTGAGTCAGCGTGTTGACTAGCTCCCGGCGACCGGCAGTTGGAGTACTAATGGTATATCTCCTAAAGAAAAAGGCCACAGTAAGTTACTTACCTGTGGCCCATTATTATCATTCCTGAGTAAATTTCAGGTAATGTACCTTTATACGACCTCTACGTTCAGTGCCTTGGGTCCTTTTTCGCCTTCTTCAAGGTCGAACGTTACTTCCTGACCTTCTGTCAAGGATTTGTAACCATCGCCAATGATTTCCGAGTAGTGAGCAAAAGCGTCTTCTCCGTCGTCTTGCTCGATGAAACCAAATCCTTTGTCATCGTTGAACCATTTGACTGTGCCTGTGGACATATAAAAAACTCCTCCTTGTCTGCCTTGATTTGACTGTCCTGATAACCTCAAGGAGGCGAAGAGTGGTATCTTCAAGCCACGAAGCACCGGGTGCAGCCTGTTAACTAAAGCTTCCCAGATTACTAATTACTAAATACTATCTTAAGTTACTATATTGCAAACGATTAAACTATAAAGTTTATCGAGGTGAATAACAAGAGCGGTTAGCTGGACAGGCGGGCGAACTACAAGGGGATTGCCCCTATATCGCCCTATAGAAGGGGATAACGTGCACATGCAAAGTTGAGAATCCTCCCTTGAGGGATTAAACTAAAAGTCAAAAGGGTTACTCGTATGAATTTTTCGAACACGAGGGGGAATAGATGGACGCCGAAGAACTGCTAAGGAAGTATCGCGACTTTATCCGTTCTCGTCCCGATGAGTTCATCCGTGATTATCGGGAGGTAAAGGACGTGGTCGAGAACTCATCCGCCAGGTACCTGGGCCAGCCTGTAGATTTCCTTTACCAGCCCGTCTTCTTTACCCCGGAAGATCTGGACTGGATAGAAGAGGTCCTCGCACAGTTGACTGCTATTTTGAACAAGACCATAGAAAGGTTTCGAGCGGACGAGAGCTTCCGCCGGGCATTCCCCTTTTCGGAGAGGACCGAGGATCTAATCCTCGCCGACCCCGGGTACGATAACTTTTTTCCCATGGCCCGCTTTGACATTTTCTACGACTACGACGGTGGGTTGAAGTTCTGTGAGTTCAACACGGACGGGTCCGCGGGAATGAACGAGGCCCGCGTGCTGCAAAACGCCCTCTATAGGTCAAAGGTGCTGGAGTTTATCCCTGAGGACTGCGATATTCACTACTACACGCCCATGGAAAACTGGATCGACACGACCGTCGAAATTTATCACGAATTCATCGGGGGGGAAGATGACCCGGAGACGGTGGCTATCGTTGATTTCCAGGGGGAAGGGATAAATAGCGAGTTCAGGGAGTACAAGAAGAGGTTTGTGGATCGCGGGTATCGGACGCTAATCCGTGACCCCAGGGAGCTAGACTACGACGGGAAGAACTTACTGTCGGATGAGGGTCGCATCGACCTGGTCTATCGTCGGGCGACGACCCAGAAGATCGTCGAACGCTACGAGGAGGTCGAGCCGTTCCTTAACGCCTACAGGGACGGTAACGTTTGTGTAGCCGGTGGGTTTTCCTCTCAGATAGTTCACAACAAGTCCCTATTTGCCATCCTCCAGGAACCGGACTACACGGATCACCTAACTGAGGACGAAACCGACTTCGTCAACAATTACTTCCCGCTAAGCCGGATATTTCACCGGGGGAACGAGGCGTTACGGAATAAGCTGATAGAGGAGCAGGATATGTTTCTGCTCAAACCCTTCGACAAGTTTGCCGGTCACGGCGTCTACGTGGGGAGGGACTACCGTCCGGACGAGTGGAAAAAGAAGGTCGAAGAAGTCCAGGGAGAAAACTACATCGCTCAGGAGTTCTGTGACGTCCCGGAGAAGGAGTTCATCTACATCAAGGACGGAGAGCTTAGATTCGAGAAGTTCGGCTATCTGATAGGGCTCTTTTTGTATAAACAGGAGATAAACGGCCTGTACACAAGGGTGGGGCGGGAGAACGTAATTGCCTCTCTGGTCGAGTGTTTCACCCTCCCCAATTTCGTGGTCGAAGGTTGTTAGGATTGACATCTGCAATGATTTTGGGTATATGTTGTTTTATGCCATCTTTCTTGTTTTTCAACTACGACCTGTACGTGATCATCGACGTACCCCAGATTTGACAAGATTTTTTATTTACTGTATAAAAGTATTGTATTGATTTAATATTTGCTGATCTAAATAATATTTGCCACAGATCGCAAGCTGCCTTGTTCGTTTCTTCGTATCATTTACTCTTGCTCCTGACTTTCCAGCCTTGGAAGAACTCTTTTCTCATCTTACCGTCCGCCAAACAAATTTGTCGACGATAATTACCTTTGATAACGGCATATTTAGCGAAGAAGGAATTAATTTGCCCCGGCAAGTTTGGTGAAAAGAAGCAGACCGGGGCATGGATACGTTGGAAAAGTGTCTGTCTCTGGGTGCTCCGATAGGACCGGTGACGGCATTATTATTAGCCGTTTATCTATGTAAACTGGGAGTTAAAGTTTGGCCGTTCGTCACGAAAACTGGCAGAAATTCGTGTACGGGGTTTTGAAATCCTAAGGAGGTAATCTCTATGTATTCTGTTAAGTTTTATGGTTTCCAAAGCTCTTCTCGTGGTTGGGTTATCCTCAGTTTAATTATTACAGTGATGTTGCTTTCGTTGGTTTCCGGGGTCGTAGAAGCCCAAACCGGTGGTGATAGCCAGGCGGCCGTCGAGATAACGAACATCTGTGACCGGCGTACGTTGAACCTATCTACCCTCGTCTTGGGAGGGGATGGTTTTGAAGAGGTAAAACGTCTGGGGAAAGTTGAACTAAAACCAGGTGAATCAAAAACTTTTGACTTGGAAGTTCCCGGGAAGCCCGAGGCACTTATAATTGAGGGCATGGCCGACAAACGGCGATTTGATCGACGTTTTTCCCCGTTGAGGATGGGAAGCACCCTATGGGAAAGAGAACTTTGTTTAAAAGTATTAGTAAATTATCGCCAGGAGAGTCCTAGATCCGCTTACGTCGAGATGACTGAAGAGATGCCCGACGGTACGACCAAGATCTTGTTGCGGCGGACGTTCCCTCGTGAAAGATTGGGTATCAGTGGAACGACCGGAAGTAATCCCGCCTTATTCTTGTGTCCTGATAAGGGATGTCTGGAGGGGGGTTCGAATGCTACTTATCGTGTCGGCGACCCGGTCCATATACACTTCGGTTTCGCCAGAGAAAAGTCCGTGAAAGCCGGCTGTCGTTATATAACAGAGCACCTTGGAGAATTATCCTCTAGATCTATAAGCGTGGGTGGTACCATCGAGGAGCCAGATGGACAGAGGACTCTGCGTCTAACAGTCTATCAGGGCGAAGAAGCTGCAAAAAAAGGCGACCGACCCATAGCAGCCGCCAGGTGTAGCTTTGCGGTCACAGAAGGGGCCAAGTGCGAGTGCGGTAAGTGGGGCGACAGGGACGGTAATGGGACTCCAGATATCTCTGTCAATGGCTCTTCCGTGAATAATAGGGGGTCCTTAACTCTATCAGAGGACGAACTCCCCGTAACGGTCGACCCTGACTACACCTGTGTGGGAGACTGTTCGCCAAACTATAGCTGGTTCGTTGGTGGCCCAGATGGATTTGGTTCATCTGATAGTCACGTCTCTAGTCCGTTTACTTTATCTCCCTCCAGCCTCGCCGGGCCAGGTAGCTATACCCTCACCGTCGTCGCTCACTGTAATGGGAAGGATTGTTCGAGATTTCAATTTCAGCTAAGGGTAAAACAGAGCGGGGAGCCGGGGATGGTCGTTAGCAAAAAGATAGTCCAGGAAGGCGGGGATACCGTTGGTGATCGAGTCGAAAAGGAGGTCTGTCAGAACGCTAAATTCCGTGTAGCCATTATGAACACCGGGAATAGCCCGATAAGTGAGATCTTTGTTAGCGACTCGCTCCCTCCGGGGCTCGAATACGTCTCCGGGAGTAGTAACTACGAGCAGGGCGGCTCATCCGCAAATCCGACCTGGTATATTCCGGATACTCTTCAGCCCGGCGGTTTGATCAGACTGACTTTCTCCGCCCACGTGGTGTCAGAAGGTAGACACGAAAACTGCGTGAAGGTTCGGGCTGAATCCGGCGGAGAAGTACTCCACGAGACGGATTGTGCGACGGTAGTTGGAAAGGAAGGGGGTCAGGGGTGTCGATGTGGTCAATGGGGAGGAGTTGAGGTAGAGTATTATTCAAGTCCGGGAGACCAACCTTCTACGTGGACGGGAAATTGTGGAGACACGCTGCAGGTAACACACGCTCAGGCAGCCCATGAAATTTCGGTAACGTCAGATCTCAACTGTATTAACTGTCCTGCTTCTCTGCTAAGCTACAGCTGGGAGGTCACCACTCCGGGAATAGGGACATGGGGAAGTGGGGACGGAAACGAGTGCAGTTTCTCGTCCAGTTCGTTTGACGAGGTCACGGCCACCTTACATGCAACCTGTGGTAGAGAGGAATGTCCCTCCTGTCACTTGTTAGTCGAGTATACAGAGGGAAAACCAGACGTGGTAGTGGATAGCGTCGAATTTGATGAGAAGTGTAACGTCAAGGTCACGATCTGTAACGTCGGCACCGCGGACGTGGACGGTGAATTTTTCTTTAAGGCATCTCCGATAGTTGGGCAGTCTGGGTCGGGCACCAGCTGGATGGAATCCATTTCTGGGCTAGCAGCAGGTTCCTGTACTACTAAGGTGCTCCAGCAACCCAATATATTGGGTTCACCCATCGATGTCATCGTCGACCCTCAACATATCATAAACGAGATTGACGAGAGCAATAATGATGAGACTATCGCGGTACCCGAGGGCTGTCAGCAGGATCAGTGCAGCTGCGGACGCTGGATTGATGGGGATAACGACGGGGTCCCCGACGTAACAGTCGAGGGCAGTATGGTATCCGCTGGAGGAACGGTTACCGTCTCTACAGGTGATTATCCGATAGAGATAGTCCCCAGTTATCAGTGTGAAGGCGGTTGTGATCCCGACTTCGATTTGTTTGTAGATGGTGACCTTCTGGTTTCAGGCCAGTCAGCCCAAAACCTTAATTTGGCCTCCAGTGATTTGACTGGCCCCGGTAGTTACGGGATAACCCTTCTACCCCATTGCGATGACCATAAGTGTGGTCAATATCAATTTAAGCTGACTCTAACGGAGGAAATATCCAATTGTGGACCAGATGAAGTCTCAATTGAAAAGTTGGCGGGAGAGGACGACGACTTCGACGATGACCAGGACGTTCCCTCGGTTAACCCCAGAGACGCTCTTCTCTCAGAAATTAATTTCGGAGACCAGGGAGACGCGGGGTTTGATTTCCCCTATAATAACAGAAAATTTGTCCACACCTTCAAGTGGCCTAACTGTGAAGAAATAACTCAGGCCTGGCTCGAGATCAAGGTGAAGGCACTTCCTTTCGAAACGCACAACGATTGGTTGCACCTGTGGACTGGGACTTTCAGTGATAACTCTCCTGGCGGTGTCGGGTACAAGCTCTGGAGCGACTATACATCCACGGGAACGACTAACGTCATTCACCTCGACCTGGGTCAGCTCCCAGCTCAAGGAACGGACTTATCTTCATCATTTTCTCCAGGCACTAACAGCCTATTGAGTTATATGACGGACAATAGCTATCTGGACGTATACATTCAGGACGATACCAGTGTCGACTACGCCAATCTCTATCTATGCTGTAGTGGTTGCATGTGTGGTGATTGGCCTGACAGCGATGACGACGATAATCCGGATATCCAGGTTGAGGAAAACACCGTTAATATCGGGGAGGTAGTTAACGTAACCACGAACGATTTGCCCCTGGAGATCGAGGCTGAATTTGGATGTCAAGGTGACTGCAGTCAAGGGGTAAATTACGAATGGTACGTCTCCGGGACGGGAGGATTTTCATCATCGGACGGACCCCTTTACAGCCAGACTTTTGAACTGGACCAGAATGACTTTGACGGTCCGGGTGAATACGAGGTAACTCTGGTGGCCAATTGTGATGATCAAGTGTGTGAGAAATTTGACTTCCGATTGGCAATAGAGGCTGGATGTAGTCCCGGAGTAAGTCTGGAAAAGCTCGTGCAGGATACGGAGACCGGTGAATTTGTTGACCAGATTGAGGCGAGCGTATGTACGGAAGTAAAGTTCTTGATCAAGGTTCACAATACGGGAACGTGCGTGTTAAAGGGAATTAACGTCAAAGACGAGCTGCCGGACTGTCTCGAATACCTACCTGACAGCGCCGACGCTGACCTGTCTTTTGAGGTGGGAGGTACTCCACCGGAAATTACCTTCCTTTTTGCCGATCCTCTGTCCCCTGGCGATACCGCTACCTTGACATTTGAGGCTCACGTCATTTCCGAGGGAGAGAACAGGAATTGCGCGACCTTGCAGGCCATTAGCGAAGTGGGAGAGGTATCTGCTACTAATTGTGCTACGGTTGTCGGAATTCGGCCCTGTAGTTGTGAGGAATGGGAGGAAGTCCTAATTGACAATAATCCAGTAACCGCTGGAGGTACGATCGCGGTTGACGGGGAAGATCTACCGGTGGATATAGATCCCAGTTACGTATGCGAGGGATCTTGTCAGGATCCAGTTTATTATAACTGGAAAATAGAAGGTATGGGGGTACAACAGGGCTTTAGCAGTTCCGATGATCACGTGACGGGAACAATTACCCTGGATCCGGGGGACCTAAATGGTCCGGGGGAGTATGAAGTAACGCTGGTACCCCATTGTGACGGTCAAGCGTGCGATAGGTTTGTATTTACCCTGAAAGTCAGATGCAAATGTATAGATATCAGCCCACCCGACCCAAGTCCCGAGTGGACGGACCTTGTTGCCTGGTGGCCGTTTAACCACTGTCATCAGGAAATAAAAGACGGCCACTACGATTGGTGGACTAAGGACGGGAGCGCGCCCAGACTCGGGGACGGGATCAAAAGCGGCGCCATAGACGTGGGTGAGAACCCATCGGCTGGGACCGGTTACGAGGAAAACTTCGCCTGGGTTTCAAGCCATCCAGAGCTAAACTTTGGTAAAGAAGATTTTTCCATTGACACCTGGATCAAGCCGACCGAGAACTTCGGAACCTTCGTCGATAAACGGGATGATGGAGAAGGTTACGCACTTAGAGCTAAACCAGATAGCGGACTTTTCAAGGTGTATTTGAACGGCTGGTATACTTCGGACCTCACGGTCGATCCCGATAGGTGGAACTTCATTGGGGTAATTGTAAACAGACACGAGGGAAAGATGCATCTACGGGTTAATGGCGATACGCAGATGCTTGCCCTTAATGGAGTTGGAGACCTTGACAATTCAGGTGCACTCTGGTTTGGCAGGGACCACGAAGTACCCGCTGATAGTTTTGACGGGCTAATCGACGAGGCGGAAATATACTCCGCTGCCATGGACCCAGAGTTCTTCGAGGATATCTTCGCAGCCGGTTATTGCGGGAAGTGTTACCCACATAATGGAGGCCACGAACACAAGATGACCCAGCCCATGTGGCCCTACTGGAACGGCTGGGACGTGGAGTGCGGCGAAATAGATGGAGAGGAAGTCTGGCTGGCCGACGATTGGGAGTGTGATGAGTCCGGACCTGTCTCGTTTATCCAGTTCTGGGGTTCGTGGGAAGACTTTGACGATATCGAGGAAGAGTACCCGGGCGACGCTGGTACGATAAAGAGTTTTGAAATAATGATCGCCGAACACGATGGGGACTGTGAGCCCGGAGAGATACTGTGGAGAGACAAATTTACCGATTTTGACGTCCATGCTGCCGGGGATTGCTGCTGGCTCAACTGGTACAACCATGAATATGAATGTCCCGGGGACGCGGACTCCTACAACCACAAGAGGTTTTATCGGTACAGAATTAACAAGATCCCCGATCCGTTCGAGCAGAAAGAAGGGAAAAAGTACTGGTTAATTATCAAACCCGAGATAAAGGAGCCAGAGCTGCGCTGGGGCTGGGCCTCCAGCAAGTACCATCGGTACTGTGACGCCGTCTGGGGTGCGGTTACGAATGATGAGTTTGAGGTCGAGGACAAACTTCTCCGCCCGGACGACTGCAACCGGTCACTAGACCTGGCATTTTATGTTGGTGAAGGTCCTTACTACAAATGTAAATGTGGAAAATGGAAGGACGGTGACGACAACGACGTTCCCGACGTAATTATCAATAACATCACTTATACTCCAGGCAGTCCTCCCGTGGTAACCCCTCCGGTGAATGTAGTTCCATACTATAAATGCGAGCCTTCCTGGTTGCCAGAGTGTATGGACTATTACTTCTGGACCCTTTACGGGCCTGATGGTGACACCTTGGCTTCAACCGCGACGGGAAGTTCGCAAATGAGTCCACTCTCGTTTGACGCGACGTTGCTGGAAGAACCGGGGACATATATGCTGGAGATCGTTCCGGAATGTGACGGTCACGAATGTGAGCCCTTCAGAGTCCAATTCCAAATTAAGGGCGAATGCGACTGCGGGGACTGGAACGTTGTAGAGTTTTCCTGGGAGGATAGCGCAGGGGCTTCTCACTCCAGCACGGGCACCTGCACGCAAGACAGCGTCGCAATACCTGAATTATCGGGGACGGTCACGGTAGACTCGAGTATCGATTGTATTGGTTGCGGTGATATTGGACCAAGCTATTCTTGGAACCTGACACCGGTTGACCCGGGCTCCGTGCTGCCTAGCCCCCACTCCGGATTTAGCCTGCCGGCTGATTTTACCCCTCCACCCGGGGAACACCATTACCACTTACATCTAAATGCCCTGTGTGGCGACGTGGTCTGTCCGCAATGTGTAATTGCCCTAAAGGTCTTCCAGCAACCCCCGGAATGCCCCTGCCCGGAGACGATGGAGTACCACGTCTGTCAACGCGGAGACTGCTTTGACGGGGTCGAGGGTTCAAACCCCAGACAGGCCCTGACAGACTGGGTAAACGATCACTACGCTGCAGATAACACCTACTTCTACCCGGAAAACCCTGATGGGTGCAACAAGTTGAAGGGTTGCGACGACGAGACCCCAGACCGATATTGGGCTCACACGTTCCATTTGCCGGTCTCCGTCGCTCCAGGGTGTGACATTGAGTCCGCCCAGTTGAAGATCCGCGTCAAAAACGGTGGCGGCAACGATACGCTGCGGCTCGGTGTCATATCCGCCGGTGGATGGGCGGAGACCGAACCACTGTCGGACTACCTCGGTCTGGGCGAAACGGATGTAATCACCCTGAACTTGAGTCCGTCGATCTTATCCCTGATGGAGACAGAACAAGTACTCGATATCGCTGTCCAGGACGATTCCAGCGTCGATTGGGCGGTTCTGAAAATAAATTACTGAATATCAACTACCGGGAGGCTTTCCCTCCCGGTAGTTTTTGCAGAGGATCTTTACAAGACAATTTCTATCCAGGCATTTGATGAATAGACTGGCGCGAAAGGGGTGATTTCATGGGCAAGATCTTACGGCGAAAAAATGCAGATAATATATCTCCACTGCCGGTATTGATTATGCTTTCACTTGCACTTCTCATAACCCTAATTTGTAGTCATATTGGACTTTCTGCAGATGGAGCTGACCTCGTGGTGTCGAATCTGAATATCTCTCCCCGTAATCCTTCACCAGGTGATCGGGTAGAAGTTAGTGTGGAAGTGTTAAATCAAGGTGCGGATGATACCGATCGCTTCTACGTCCGACTCTACGTAAATGGCGATCGGGTAGACCACAAGCCGATAGCTTTTGGTCTGGACGCTGGAGAAACTGATACGGTAACTTTTTCCTGGTCTGTCCAGCCAGGTGAGAACCAGTTGAAGGCTGTTGTGGATGACCCCTTCGACAAAGTAGCTGAAACGAACGAAGATAATAATAGTTTGACGCAAACTGTTGTGAACGCTCAACCGGCCGCCGGATCCTCGGCTAGGGACCTAACCGTTGCCGTCGTGAGCTTTGAGGACAGAAGCAACACGGGCTTTGCCAACGTCAGCCATGGTTTGGCTGATATGATAATCGAGAAGTTGGTGAATAGTGGATTTCACGTTCTGGAAAGGCAAGAGATCGAAAGGGTTCTGTTCGAGCAAAGACTCAACCCATCGAACAATTCAGATCTGGCAATGGCCTCATCCCCGATAGGAGCGGATGCCATAATTGCTGGGAGCGTTACAGGTATTGACATAAGGAAGTCCAGAATAAGTCTGGGTTTTTTGACGGTTACTGGGGCCACCGTGGGAGTGAATATGACCTATCGGGTGATAAGTGCCTACACCGGGGAGATACTCTCCGGGGGTTCAGCTACGGGAAAAGCGGAAGGACAGACGAGCGCGTCGTTCAATGTAGGAGCGATGATCAATTCTATATCTCAGGTAAGCACTAGCGTATGCACAGGTGGGTTCAGGGCGGATAAAAACGTCTACGCTCCGGGAGAGATCGTCACCGTAGGTTACTTGGACCCCACTCCGCCGTCCACCTTTACTGTCCAGTTTTTCGATTCCGGGGGGTTTTCCATAACTCCGCCCTTGTTGTTCCAGTCGACATCCCCTTCAAACAACTGTGCAACGTGGAACTGGAACCCCTCGCCCTCATTAACATCCGGAAGTTACAGCGTAAAACTGCTTGATTCATCGTGGAACGTCGTGGCAAGCAAGAACTTTTCTGTGAGCTCCGGAACCAGCCCTTCGGCCTGGGTCAACCAGGTTACGTTTGGGACGAAGGAATTTGCCGACAGTATAGTGGGAGAAGCGGTGGAAAAGACCCTAGCCACTGTTGCCGCAGAACTGACAGGGGTCTTAAACGATTCTTCTTCGATTCTACTTGAGCAGCGAGGAAAGTCACCCAGTACTGGCGGTGAAAACGGCAAAGGGAAGCCTAAAGGGTTAAGGTGCCAAGTTATTAACCTTGCTGGTGAGAATACCGTTATTCTCGGTGGCATAGCAGGAAATTGCGGCAAGAAAGAAGGAGTCAAGGTGGATGAGGTCTTCTCATTGTACGCTGCCAAGACCGTTTCAGACCCGGATACCGGTGAATTGATCGAAGTCATACCCAAAACGGAAGACCCAAAAGGTAAAATCGTCATCATAGATGTATACGATAAGGCGTGTCGGGCCCAACTTCTCGGCAGTTTCGAGGCAGAAGAAGGGGACCTGGCGATTTCCGTATAAGAAAGACTGCTCTACAAGCAAAATCTTTTCGCCTTAATGCAGGGAGTGATTTGACCCGGCATTCATCATGAAGTTGCCGTAATTAGAATTAAATTAGCGCTTCACAAAGCTTCACCTCGTTTCAAACCTTCGTTGTTACCGGCAAAAGAAACAGAGAGCAGTAAAAGTTATTGTGGCTCGAAAACCTCGCTGTCAACAGGTTCGTTGACCTTGATGTCATAGATCTTGACCTCTTGTTCCTGGCCCTGTTCGTCTTCCATGACGATGTATTCCTCTTCCCCTTCTAAGCCAAGCCAGAAGTCCACTCCCTTTCCGTTTAACACCGGATCCCTAAATCTAGACCACAAGCTGGACATATAGGGAACTGTCTGCCACGTTCCACCTGTATTTTCGCTATCCTTGTAATAAGAAGTCTGGTTGCCCTTGTCGATTATCCACTCCAGCAGGACTTTGTCGTCAGCTTGCTTGCTCGTCACGGTCATGCGGAAGAGCTCGTTTTCGGTATTGATCTTGTCGAACCAGTACGAAAATACCGCGGGTTCTTCCATGTACGTCCCGTCGATATTGAAACTTAAACTATTCAAACCGTTATTTGCGTCCCCGCCGTAGGCCACTATCGATGCACCAACGATAAGGACTGAAACTGCCAATATAAAAATACATCTGGTCACAGAAAAACTTTTCAGGTTGGTCATAGGTATAACCTCCGATTTTATCAATACCCAATAATGGATGAGATAATAGAATACGTAACGTTAAGATACATCGTATCAAAAATAAATGCAAAGTTGATGATATCCGGCCGAATTTGGATATTTTGTTACGATGACGAGATCGGATAATATAATTGTGTGTGGGTTTGATCCACAAGAGGTATTTGGAAACCGGTAGGGGATAGTGTATGAATAAGGACTTGCGAAAATTGGCTGAAAAATATGATTCTCTTGAGGGTCTTGCAATAAGTACTCTAGAAGGGATGATACTTGGGAAAATTACAGCAGAGTGGTTTTCCAGTAGGCCGGAAGCGGCAAATTCCCTGGTCGAGTCCAAATGGTTTCACCTGGACAATTTGGATTTGGAAGTAGGTAATGACGGACGACTTAAGCTAACGGAGGGAGTCATAACAGAAGTGCCAATGAATGAAAGCAAAGAGAAACTCAGATATGCTAGGGATTTCCTCGCCGACTACTTTTCTCTTGTAAAGAAGTATCTATTGGACCCCTCCAAACTAGAACAGACCCTGTCCTCTGGAGAGGGCACGGAGGAATGGGGCGATGAGGATTTCTTGTTGGGCCTGATAAAGCGGGGGAGAGACGCGGACTTTTGAGCGAGGTTAGCCCAATCTCTGATCCTTAACGAGAAATATCGATTGCTTGATGAAATCACCAATAGGTAATATAACCTGGGTAATAAATATCATGCTAAAACCTCTATGGATGTCAAAAAAGAAAATCAACACAACACTACGTCCTTATCTCGTCCGGCGTAGGTGAGAACGGCGTAGTTTCTGAGGTGAAATAAATGTCAATTGATTTAGACCAGGTCCGCGGCTTGGTTGAAGACTACGAAGTCGAAGAAAAAAGCCAGTTGACTGTTGGAGTTCTCGGGTCTCATTCCGCTCTGGAGATAGGTTACGGTGCGAAGGAAGAGGACCTGAAGACGCTTGTGGTATGTGAGCGAGGCCGGGAGTCCACCTATACCGACCACTACGATAACCTGTTCGACAAAATAATTCTCGTCGACAGATTTAAGAACATAGTCGACCCTGAGGTGCAGGAACAAATGCGCGATTTGCGGACGTTTTTCGTTCCTAACAGGTCGTTCGCCACATACGTGGGTTATGACCGTGTCGAGGAAGAGTTTTCCGTGCCGATTATTGGTAACCGTCAAATCCTCCGTGCCGAAGAGAGATATGAAGAGAACAACCAGTACGACCTACTGGACGTAGCTGGCATCAAGAGGCCGAAAGAGCTCGATTCACCCCGGGATATCGACTCGTTGTCCATAGTTAAGGTGCAGGAGAAGGAGAGGTCCGTGGAACGGGCCTTCTTCTACGCCTCAAGCTACGAAGAGTACAAGTCGAGGGCCGAAAGGAGAATCGAGGAGGGAATAATTACCGAAGAGGATCTTAAACAGGCAACGATTGAAGAGGTCGCTCTGGGAGGACTCTTTAACGCGAACTATTTCTGGTCCCCATTGACTGACGAAATAGACCTAATGGGTTTCGACCGCAGGATTCAATCAGACCTGGACGGTCTCCTGCGGCTGCCGGCGGACGAGCAGCTTCAGGCTAACGTCGACCATCAGAACATCGAGGTAGGGCATTACGGTGTCACAATGAGGGAATCGCAGCTGGAGAAGATATTTACGGCCGGGAGAAAGTTTGTGGAAGCATGTAAGGACGAATACCCACCGGGAATGATCGGCCTGTTCGCCCTCCAGGGCGTGTTAACGAAAGAACTGGAGTTTGAGGTTTTCGACGCGTCGCTCCGCGTCCCCGGCTCTCCCGCACTCGGCTCAACCTCTCCTTACATGAAGTACAAATACGGGGAAGAAGTCGGCTCCGGAAAGAGAATCGCATGGGAGTTAATCCGGGCGGCGGAAAACGGCGATCTTAAGGAGTTGGTAACATGAGCCCAAACGAACTTCCTGCAATAGGAACGATATGCTCGCACTCGGCCCTACAAATATTTCATGGGGCCCGGACCGAAGGTCTTTCCACAGTTGGAATCTGCGCCCCCGAGAGGGTGGAACTCTACGAATCCTTCTCCAAAGCGAGGCCGGACGAACTTCTAATCGTCGACGATTACACCGACATTCTCTCCGAGGAATTTCAGTCCGAGCTGAAGGAGAAAAACGTCGTAATTATCCCCCACGGTTCCTTCGTCGAATACGTGGGGGCTGACCGGCTGCTCGCCGACTTTGACGTCCCGGTGTTTGGCAATAAGTATACACTGCAGTGGGAATCGGACCGGGAAAGAGAGAGGGAATGGCTCGATCTTGCCGGGATAAGGGTGCCGAAAAACTACAACTCCCCGGCGGATATTGATGGTACGGCCATAGTTAAATTCAGCGGAGCGAAAGGCGGGGAGGGTTTCTTTCTCGTCGATTCTGAAGAGGATTTTCACGACAAGATAGCCGGGACGGGCGACGACTACACTATACAGGAGTGGATAGAGGGCACAAGGTACTATCCCCATTACTACTACTCTCCTGTAGATGAGAAGCTGGAAATCCTGGGTATAGACCGTCGTGATGAATCCAACGTTGATGAATACTACCGCGCGGGTAAAGGAGAAAAGAGCTTCGTCGTCGTGGGCAATAAGCCATTGGTTGCCAGGGAATCTCTACTTCCGCAGCTATACGAAATGGGAAAGAGCCTGGTGGATGCTTCAAAAGAGCTGTTCGAACCAGGGGTATTCGGTCCGTTCTGCCTGGAGACGATATGTACAGACCAGCTCGAGTTCGTTACCTTCGAGGTCTCCGGAAGGATAGTTGCGGGAACCAACCTCTATCCGGAGGGGTCGCCCTATTCCCCCTATTATTACGACGAGCCCATGAGCACGGGAAGGCGTATTGCCAGGGAGGTCCGCGGGGCGGCCGAATCGGGAGATCTATCCCGGATTACGACCTGAGAAAATTCTCGGCCTCGAAACTCCTTCCGATTACCGAACTTGCCGACCTTTCCCATGTCCTCTCGACAAACCCGGAAGCTGATGCCAAAGACTCCCCTCCAAACCCGGTTTGACCAGAGGGAGCTGGTCAGAACAAAGTTGGGGGTTGATAAGTTAACCCGCGGTAAATATAATGATTTTAACATTTTCGAGGTGAATGATGAAAAACATAAAGCATAAGTGGGGGGTGGTGTTGACAAATAATAACTGCTGCAATGATAATTGTATTTCCTGGCCTTGGGCAATTTAGTGTTTGAGGGTGCGCGAGTGAAGAAGCGCCCTTAAACAACTTGGAATACTATGGGTTAATCCCCGTAGTTTTTTATTTTTTACGCAACGATTTAGTCCAGAGAAACAATCGGAGGTGTAAAATGTTACGTCAGAACGATGAATTACAGGGTGATCGGGTTTGGCTCCCCCGGAGTCAAGAAATCAACTGAAGATTGCCCGTTGTTAGAAAGTTATCTCTCTCCTTTCTGTGAAAGTCACTCCCTCGTTACGAAAGAGCTGAACTGGAAAATACGCGATCCCTTCAAAATCTATAGCCTGATATATCCTCAATTCCAGAACAGCTTTATCCTGGAAAGCTCGGCCGGTCCCGATGAACTCGCCAAATATACGTTTATCGGGTTTGACCCGGTGGCCGTCCTATCATTATCGGAAGGGACCTTCAGGGAAAACGGACAAATCGTCCTGGAGACCGGCGACCCCCTCCCCCACCTAAAAGAACTGGAAAGAAATCTCAAGGGCTTTGCCTCCGGCGGTTTTGGGAACTTCCTTGGAGGCCTGGTAGGATATATCAGTTACGACTTCGTTAGGTACCTGGAGGACCTCCCTCCTCCTCATGAGGAAAGGGATTTTCCCGACCTCCAGATGGGGCTCTACCTTGATGGAATCGTTCACGATAGGGACCGAGAAAGCCTTACCTATTTTTCTTACGCAAAGGACCGCTCCGCGGAGCTTAAGGAGATTCTGAGCTCCGAGGAGGGACGTACCCAGAAGGAGTTTCGAATCAATGGCCTCGAATCGGATTTTAGCAGAAAGGACTTTACTTCAAGCGTAAAGAAAGCGAAGGACTACATCTATTCCGGCGACATTTATCAGACCGTCCTCTCCAGAAAACTTACCGGACGTTTTAGGGGCGACCAGCTCCAGGCCTACAGCGAACTCCGGGATATAAACCCGTCCCCCTATATGTACCACCTGAGGTTTGGGGACAGGCGGGTTATCGGCTCCAGTCCGGAAGAACTCGTCTCCGTCACCGGTGACCTAATCAGTACTTATCCGATAGCGGGTACCCGGCCTCTGGGCGAGACGGAACTCGAGAGGGAGAGGCTCAGGACGGAGCTGCTCACGGACGAAAAGGAGCGGGCAGAGCACAACATGCTCGTAGACCTTGCGAGAAATGACATCGGAAGGGTGGCGAAATACGGTACGGTCAATTTTCCAGAGTACATGGAAGTAAAGAAGTTCAGCCACGTGCAGCACATCGTCTCCAGGGTAACGGCCAGGTTGGTCCCGGGGAAGGAGGGCTTTGATGCGTTAGGTTCTCTATTTCCTGCGGGGACCGTATCCGGGGCGCCAAAGATCAGGGCCATGGAAATAATAGATGAACTCGAGGTAAGTCCCAGGGGACCCTACGCGGGAGCTGTTGGTTATCTATCCTTCACGGGTGTCCTTGATTCCTGTATTGCGATTCGCAGTCTCTTTTCTAACGGAGATCAGATAACACTTCGCGCCGGAGCGGGGATCGTCGCCGATTCTGACCCCGAACGTGAATGGGAAGAGATAAACGAGAAGTTAGCGGCTCTCAGAGAAGCGGTTTCTAATAGAGGTGAAGAAGATGGAGACGATTAACGAGGACGAAAACAGGGTAGTAGTTATAGATAATTACGATTCATTTACCTACAACCTGGTCCAATACCTGGGTGAACTGGGCTGTGACCCGTTAGTCTTCAGAAACGACGAGATAAGGTTGCCCGAACTTGAGGAGTTGAAGCCCAATTCTCTGATAATTTCTCCCGGGCCGGGGGCCCCCGAGGATACCCGTTATTTTGGCCTGTCCCTTTCTGTTCTAAAACAGCTATCTCCGGTCATCCCCACCCTCGGTGTATGTCTGGGTCACCAGGGTATAGCAGTTGCTTACGGCGGAAGGGTCTTAGGAGCGAGCAAACTACTCCACGGGAAGACAAGCAAAATCCGGCACGATGGCAACGAGGTTTTTCAGGGAATCCCCGCTGGCTTTACGGCAGCCCGCTATCATTCGCTTCTGGTCGACCCCGATTCACTTCCACGCGAGCTGGAAGTTACCGCCTGGGGTCCGGAGGACCAGATAATGGGAATACGCCACACGAAGTACCCGATCTACGGGGTCCAGTTCCATCCTGAATCAATACTTACCGAACACGGAAAAGAACTATTGAACAACTTTTTGAAGGTTTCCAGGGGGAGTAATACATGACCCAGCTGAAAAAGGCTATCCAACGAGTAACTGAAAGAAAGGACCTAGATTCGATTTTAGCTCGAGATGCCATGAACGAACTGATGAACGGTGAAAGCTCTGAGACGAACATTGGCGCCTTTCTTGCGGGGCTAAAATCGAAGGGGGAATCGACCGCGGAAATTGCCGCGTTCGCGGAAGTAATGCGGGAAAAGAGCATAAGGCTTAAACCAAAGGTTGATAAGGACCTGATCGACGTCTGTGGAACGGGCGGCTCCAGAATTAAGACTTTTAACATTTCGACGGTAAGTGCTTTCGTAGTGGCTGGCGCCGGTTTTCCCGTCGCCAAGCATGGAAACAGGTCAAATTCCAGTCAGAGCGGGAGCGCTGACTTGCTGGAGGCGATGGGGGTTAATTTGGACTCGGATCCTAAACGGGTAGAGGGGACTATCGAAGAAATCGGGATCGGGTTTCTCTACGCCCCAAACCTACACCCGGCGATGAAACACGCCGCAAAGCCAAGGAGAGAACTTGGAATTAGAACTGTGTTTAACATCCTCGGTCCCCTGACCAACCCCGCCTCCGCCTCACGGCAGCTGCTCGGCGTTTACGACAGGAAACTAGTCGATAAGTTTCCGGCAGTGTTAAAGGAGCTCGGCGTAACCAGGGCTCTGGTCGTCCACGGTATATCGGGTATGGACGAGATATCGGTCCTGGGGGAAACCTACGTCGGAGAGTTGAAAGAGGGAAAAATAACCTATCGAAGTATCCATCCCCGTGATTTCGGGATGTCAAAGGCAAGCCCCGGGGATATCCGGGACTTGCCGCCGGCGGGTAGCGCGAAGCTGGCGGTGAACATTCTAGCGGGGACGGTCACCGGGCCGGCACGTGACGTCGTCCTCTTAAACGCTGGTGCCGGGATCTACGTTGCTGGCGGTGCAGGTTCCATTCGGGAAGGTCTTGAAATAGCTCGACACTCAATTGATTCGGGTGCAGCTTACAGGAAAGCGAAAGATCTGGTGAGAGGGACAGGTACGATCGACGTCTTAACGGAGCTGGAAAGATCTTCTCCGGAGGAAATCCCCTATGAGTGATATATTGGACGAGCTATCCAGATCCGCCCGCGAGAGGGTAAATTCAGGCTACTACGAGGTTAATTGTGGGCCGCGGGAAGTGGAATCCATTATCCCTTTTACGGAGGTTATCACGGGAGGAAACCACGCCCCGATAATTGGAGAAATTAAGCCCGGTTCGCCTACCCGGGGAAGAATTCTCGCCGAGGGTTTCGACCCCGCCGAGCTGGGAAGATCTTACTCCGCCGGCGGAATCTCCGGGTTTTCGGTCCTAACCGATCCGGATCATTTCTTCGGGTCCCTGGGGAACCTGGCCCGGGTGTCTGAACTAAACAGGCCCACGTTGATGAAGGACTTCATCGTAGATTGTTCACAGCTCAACGCCGGAAGAAAGTTCGGCGCGGACGCGGTGCTGCTTATTTACAGGCTGTTTACAAGGGAAGCTACCTCCTTTGGCCTGAACGAAGGAATCGATTATGCCCACGGACTCGGGCTGGAGGTCCTGCTCGAAACAAACGATATCAGTGAGTACGAATCGGCGATGAAAACGGATGCGGAAATGATCGGGATCAACAACAGGGACCTGCGTACTCTGGATGTAGACCTCTCGAGGACCGAACGTATCCTGGGGGAGGCCGGTAAGGACCGGATTGTCTGGTCCATGAGCGGGATATCAAAAAGGAAAGATATCGAGTACCTTGCGGGGGCCGGAGCGGATGCCTTCCTGGTCGGTACCTCTCTGACTCGTTCAGACGGACCGGAAAGACTCTTAAGAGAATTGAGGGGCGTTTAGATGGTCAAGGTAAAGGTATGCGGCAACAGGACAGTAAGAGACGTTAGTGCGGTCCGGGGCGCGGACGCGGTGGGGTTTATCGTGGCCACCCCGGAATCGACGAAGAACATCAGCGTGGACCGGGCGATCCAATTAACGAAAGCGGTACCGCCGTTTGTCAGTACGGTACTGGTAACCACCGAAAAGCGGGCGAGCAGACTGGAGGAGCTATCCAGGCGTGTAAACCCCGACTACCTGCAGCTGCATTCACATTTGAGCCCCAGTCAAATAGGGGAGATATCACGCTCGTTCCCCGACCGAGTGGGATTGATCGCCCTACTGTCAGTAGAGAAAGATGTTAAGGGGATCGTAGATCAAGCGAGGGATATAGCCGGATCACCGGTGGTGGGGGTTTTACTCGATAGCAAAGTCGGTGGAAAAACCGGGGGAACGGGTGAGGTTCACGACTGGAAGATAAGCCGGCAGGTGAGGGATTTGCTCCACCCCTTTCCGGTTTTTCTGGCAGGAGGGCTAAGACCGGAAAACGTAAAAAGGGCAATTGAAGAAGTCCGACCATATGCGGTAGACGTGGCAACCGGTGTCGAAGAAGACGGAGTGAAATCAGCGAAAAAGGTGAAATCTCTGATCAGAGAGGTGAATTACATTGAAACTTAGCAAGTACCCAACGTCAGGCAAATACGGGATTTTCGGAGGGCAATACGTGCCGGAAATACTATACCCGGCCTTGAAAGACCTTGAAGATGCTTACGATCGCTACAGGGACGACCCCGATTTCTCCGAAGAACTACACGCGTACAACAGAGGCTATGGCGGTCGCCCATCTTCACTTTACTATGCCAGGCGGTTGACCGAGCGGGCCGGGGGAGGGAAAATCTACCTCAAACGAGAGGACCTGGTCCACGGTGGAGCCCATAAGTTCAACAACGTGATGGGTCAGGCCCTGCTGGCAAAGAGGATGGGAAAAGAAAGGCTTATCTGCGAAACGGGGGCCGGCCAGCACGGCGTTGCAACTTCCCTGGCCGGGGCAGTCCTTGGCCTTAAAACGGAGGTTTACATGGGAAGTGTTGACGCGGAAAGACAAAGGCCAAACCTGTTTAGGATGGAACTTATGGGAGCGGAGGTCCACGAGGTCGATACGGGGAGCAAGACACTGAAAGATGCGATAAACGAAGCCCTTCGGGATTGGTCGGCAAACGTGAATAACACCCATTACCTTGTCGGTTCCGTAGTCGGCCCTCACCCTTATCCGATGATTGTCCGGGACTTCCAGCGAGTTATTGGAGACGAGCTAAAGAGTCAAATGATGAAGAAGGAAGGCCGCCTGCCGGACCATATAGTGGCCTGCGTTGGCGGGGGAAGCAACGCCATGGGGACGTTTTATCCCTTTGTTGACTATGACGAGGTAAGACTTACCGGTGTTGAAGCCGGTGGGAGCGGCAAGGGGGATGCCGCCAGCCTGACGGAAGGGACCGAAGGCGTCCTGCACGGAGCAAAATCCCTTCTGTTACAGGATGAGGGCGGACAGATAACCGAAACCGACTCGATAGCTGCGGGACTCGATTATCCCGGAGTCGGCCCGGAGCACGCTCTTTACAGGGAGACGGGTAGAGTTCAATATACCACGGCATCCGACCAGGAAGCACTTGAGGGTTTTCACCTCCTCTCTGAGACCGAGGGAATTATTCCCGCCCTGGAACCGTCTCACGCAATATTCACCGGGATGGAGATTGCAGCCGAGATGGAGCCGGAAGATATACTCGTAATCACCCTATCCGGCCGGGGAGATAAAGATCTGGAAACGGTTCGGGAGACACTCACATGAACGGCGTTTCAGGAAGGATTCAGAAAGTAAATAGAGAAGGCGAGGGTGCATTTATCCCCTACCTGATGGCGGGCGACCCCACACCGGAAAGGTCGCTAGAATACATAGAAGCCCTGGCGGAAGGAGGGGCGGATGTCATTGAGCTTGGGGTACCATTTTCCGATCCCGTTGCGGATGGGCCGACCATTCAGGCTGCCGGAACCAGGGCACTCGCTTCGATGGGGCGGGTAGAACACGTACTCGAGCTCGTCCGAAAGGTCAGGAAAGATGTTGATGTCCCGATAATCCTGATGAGTTACTACAACCCGATCCTTCAGTTTGGAGAAGACCAATTCATCTCGAGCTCGATAAGGGCTGGAATAGACGGGTCAATCCTGCCCGATCTTCCTGTCGGTGAGGGACAAACGTTCCTCCAAGCAGCAAGTGAAAACTCATTTGAGACCCCGTTGCTGGCGACGCCGGGTACCGATAGGGGTAGGCTTGCGAAAATCGTCGAGAACTCGTCGGGGTTCCTCTACCTCGTTGCCCGACCCGGGACCACGGGGGCAAAGGACGGCCTAAGGGATATGACCACGAGGGCGATTGGGTTCGTAAAACCCCGTCTACCTGCGGAGCTTCCCGTCTGTGTCGGGTTTGGCCTTTCCACTCCCGGGCAGGTAGCAGGGGTAATTAAAGCCGGTGCTGACGGGGCTATAGTGGGGTCCGCCATCGTAGAGAAGATTGGTGAGGGTGATGGACCGGAAGCAATAGAGAGGTTTGTCAGGTTATTGAAGGACGGTACCAGGGTATAGCTCTAACCTTAATTAAACCGGGTCAGGCCTTGAATCTTGAAATCTTTTCTCTTCCACCTTCCCGATTTCCTCAATATTTGAGGCCTGAACATTCCACCCCGTTTAGGGTTTGAAATATTGAGATAGTTTGTGATATAAATTATGAAATCAGTTCTTATTGGAGGTAGATACAATTGCAAAACGGGAATCCAATTGCCCTTCGCTTTGTTGGAATCCTTATCCTAACGTTCTTTTCCTTATTCACGATTGCACCTGTTCTTGTTGCTGATGGTCTACCAGAAGAGAGTTCAAATGTGTCCTCTCATACGATCATCATCGATGGTTCAGTCTATCCTGAAGCCTCCACGGGATACCGGTTCAAGGTGACCGGGACTGTTGAGAGGGTGGACGGGATGCTGGAAGGTCTTGAGGTAACGACCGACGATGGCGAGGTAATCGAGGGAAAGGTCGTGAACGGATCGGTGGGTGACCGAAGAGATGGTTACAGGTTTACAGGCGAGATCGTTTCAGTCAGGCTTGACAACCCGGCCGGGGCGGAAATCCTTATCGACGGCGAAATGGTAGCTGGGACCCCCGATAGCCTGCCCGAGACGGATTCATATGGGACGGAGCCCTCAGAGTACCCAGATAACGACGAGGCCGACCCGTACTTCCTCCAGGAAGGTTTCGACGGAGATTTCTTGAACTGGGTCATGATAGACGTAGAAGGTTCGGTCGAAGGAGGAAGTGCGAAGATCGAGTTCTTTGAGGCCGAGGACGGTCCGGCTGGCTCGATGTTTACCCAGTCGCCCGTGCCCATGGAGGACATAGCGATCGCTTTCAACGCTCGGTTCACCACGGCGGGTCTTACATTTGGACTGATGGACCCCTCAGGTACCCGGACCTATGCCGTCGGCCTGGGATATGGGAACAGGGACCAAGTTGTCCTTCTCGCTGGGGATACGAGCAACGTCGTTGCTCAGGAACAGATGGAGGCCTGGAAGCCTGGAGAGTGGCACTACTACGAACTCGTCCGCAGTGGGGACTGGCTAGAGGTGTTCCGTGATGGCGAGGAGATTATCTGGGCCGAGTACGATGGTGATTTAGGAGAAGGGTACGTCTTCTTCATCCCTGAAAAACCGACCACCATTTATATGGACAACCTGGAAGTTTACAGCCTTTAAAATTGTGGGGTCTACCACTACGAGGTCCTAAATTGCTCGAGTACGTATTCGTAATACTCGTCCCGGTCAAATTCTAACATTACTCTAACCTCTCGACCGTCCGGGTCTTTTTGCAATGCCCCTTGAAGTTTTCCGGAGGTCACAACGGAAAGGTTTAACTGAGAAGACTTCGTATAGATATCCGGTCGGGCTAGGTACGTAGTCGTTAGGACGTCCCACATCTCATAACTTGACTGATTCGCCTTTGTCAGGCTCGTGATGATACTATAGCTCTCATACGCTAGCTTGGAGTACTCAAAATCTTTTCCCTGTTCCTTAAGGCCGGATAAAAAATTCTCCGTAATTTGGGCCTTGTTCGTAATATCAAGCGGGAACTGGACGATAGGAAATGAGGTATTTTTGAAGATCCATTCAGTAGAAGAAGGGTCCCAGAACACGTTCCATTCGGCCTTGTCGTTGGCTACCTGTTTCGGGACTACTGGTGGACTTCCCAGGTTCCCCCTGACGTTAATTGCTCCACCCATCCAAACCAGTTCACTGATTCCTTGTTCCAGTCCAGGGTTCTCTGATAGTACCAGGTACAACGGGGTCAATGGACAGTTTACGAGCAAAGTCACGGGGTTGTCCGTTTCCACGGCCTCCGTGAGTAACTCCTTGAGCAACTTTTCGCCGGAAGGATAAGCGGGGCTTGGGTTATATTCTTCGAGGATCTTGACGTTTTTTTGTTGAATGCATTGAGCGCGAAAACTCCAGGGGAATGGGTTCCAGCCGCGGGCCCTGCTGAGTGCTAGAGGTACGTGGGTTTGACCGGTAAACTGCTGAAATTTCCACTGAGCATCCATAGCGGGAATATCTATACAATCGGCGTTAACAATTATCACGCCTTTGAGTTCAACATCATCCATGGTTGCCAGCAACAGGTAGGAAACGTATTCGTCTATGGCGCCATCTTGAATGTAGATCACGGGTTTTTGAGTCTGGTTGGCCACCGCAGTATCTGCGGATATAATTACGCCCACGGCGACCAAAAACAGGACTACAATTGTTGTGAGAACTCTTTGGTTATTATGCGTCTTCATGAATATGGCCTCCTGTAAGGAAAAATATATAAATCAGTATAGGCCCCATCTTCTATATTTGCAAAAATGAGAGGGGTCAGTCCTGTTCATACGAGATCCCTACCCCCAACAACACGAAGAATGCGTGGCCAAGCTGGCAGGATAGGTAATAACCTCGGCTAGAACCAATTGAGATCTTCTTTGATAAACCGGAGGAGATTCCAGACAATATATCGTATTTTGCTATAACTTTGTTGTGTAAGGAGAGTTACCTGCAATAAACAGCGTCTACGGGCTAAGGCGATTCGTAGAAAGGAGGCCTCCCCGTTTCAGGATCCCCGATGAAGACTAAACAGATATAGTATTGATAGGTCCAAAGGCCACAAGAGATTCGATCCCTCAGATTCGGCAAAATACAAGAGAGGAACAGCGACTTGAACGATAACGATAGATCGTCTGACAACAAGGGTGCAACTAGATGGGTCAGCTTTATTTTATTGTCAGCTGGTTTCCTTAGTTCAAGCCTCATCATCACCGGTCTACCCTTAATTCTGTTGAACATCGAATCCGATTTCTCCATCTCCCACGGCCTTGCGGGAGTCATGATCACCATACTCCTGTTGGGAAGCGCACTGGGAAGGTTTCTTGAGGGAATTCTCGTAGACCGAAAGGGCAAAGTTCCGTCGATCGTAACCTCCGGAACCCTATTTGTCGTTGGAAGCGTTGGCCTGAGTTTATCGGTAAGTTATCCTATGGCCTGTGCTTTCGTCTTCTTTCTCGGATTAGCGAATGGCTTCTACAACCCGCTCGGTTTTTCCCTCGTTTCGCATATTTTTTCCGATTACCGTGGGAAAATGGTAGGCCTCTACGACTCGGTCTTTCCGTTAAGCGCTCTTGCTGCCTATGGGGTGAAGAGCTTTGGGATGTACCTTGGAGGTTGGAGATACATGATCCTCATTATCGGTTCTTTTGTCTTAGTCTCCTTCTCCTCCTTGCTTGCGTACACAACTAGAAAAATTCCCGAATACCTCAAACCCTTTGGTCAACAGGAGTGGACCTTAATTGAGTACACCAGGCGCGTCAAGTACGAAGTTACTCATTCTTCCGTCTTTCTGCACATAATTATCTTGATAATACCTGCTTCAGCAGCGGTAAACGGACTAATGCATTTTTTCCCGTCCTATCTCATCCAAGGCCGGGGGCTTGCCAGCGGTCTGGCCGGGCTACTTTACATGCTATTTATGGGAATTAGCATCTTTGGAAAGCAGGGCTCAGGATGGATGCTGGACGAACGGGGCGCGCGTTCGAGCCTGTTGATTACCTCGCTTGTCGGGGTTGCAGGCCTCGCTCTACTGACGCTCTCGCCAACTTACGCGCTCCTTCTGCTGGGAATAGTTATCCTTGCCCCGGCCCGGGGAGGGGTGTTTACATTGATGCATGCACATCTGTTGGGGGAGCTTCCTGACTCTTCGCGAGACCTCCTTTACGGGTTTTACATGGTGATAATGATGGTTGCCGGTTCGGCCGGACCGCTGATGGTAGGGTTGGTTGTCGATAGTTTCGGCTTTCACGCCGCGTTTCTCGTCCTCACCGTAAGTTTCGGGCTTGTTATTCCGTTGACTTATCTGTTGATTGGCAGGAATTGATCAAAAACTTCTCTGTTCGCTCCTCTCGATTATCTCGTTCTGCAGTCCCTCCGTCAGGTTGACGAAGTAGTCGCTGTAGCCGGCCACTCGAACTATCAAATTTTGATATTCCTCTGGATTGTCCTGGGCTTCCCTGAGTAGGTCAGCTCCGATTACGTTGAACTGGACGTGATGGCTCCCCATACGGAAGAACCCCCGGATGAGCTGGGCCAGCTTCTCCTTCTCCTTTTTTCCGTTGATGAGGTCGGGAGTCAGCTTCTGGTTCAGGAGGGTTCCTCCCGTCCTCGCATGGTCCAGTTTTCCGACTGATTTGAATACCGCGGTCGGCCCGCGGGTGTCAGCACCCTGAACGGGCGAAATTCCTTCCGATAAGGGCTGTTCAGCCTGCCTCCCGTCCGGTAGGGCTCCGCATTTTTCTCCGAAGTATATGTGTACTGTGGTGGGAAGCATGTTGACCCGGTGCGTTCCGCCCCGTCCGTTAGGTTTGCCGTCCACGGCCTCGAAGAAGGCGTTAAACACCCGCTGCATCAAGTCATCGGCGTAATCCAGGTCGTTACCGTACTTGGGTGTGCGTTCGCTTACCCGGGCAAGTATATCTTCGTGGTCATCGAAGTCGTCATCGAGCGCTTTGACAAGTTCCGGTAGTGAGAAGTTCTCCCGGTCGAAGACGTTGAACTTGATTGCGGTAAGCGCATCCGTCAACGTGCCCAGCCCCACCCCCTGAATGTAGGACGTGTCGTAGCGAGCTCCCCCGGCGTTATAGTCCTTGGCGTTTTCTATACAATCGTCTATCAAGAGGGACAAAAATGGTGAAGGCAGGTGATCCGCGTAAAGCTGCTGGATCCGTTTGTTTGCCTCGATCTTAACGTCCAAAAAGTAGTGGAGCTGTCTTCTATAGGCTTCGAAGAAATCATTGAAGGTGGAGAAACTGAAAGGGCCTCCCGTAGAGATCCCTAGCCGGTCCCCAGTGTTGGGGTCCACTCCATCGTGGAGGGTCAGCTCGAGTACCTTGGGCATGTTAAAGTAGCCGGTGAGGATATAGCTTTCCCGGCCAAAAGCTCCGGTTTCCACGCAGCCGCTGCAACCGCCCCGGCGGGCGTCCTTCAGGCTTTTCCCCTGTCGTAGCAACTGGGTAATTATGCTTTCCGCGTTGAAGATAGCCGGTTGGCCGAAGCCACTTTTCACTATCTCCAGCGCCCGCTTTAGGTACCTGTCAGGATTTTTCTTACTTATCTGGACCATAAAATTTGGCTGGATTAACCGCATGGATTCAACTACGTCCAGTATCAAATACGTAAGGTCGTTTACCGCATCCTCGCCTTCCTCGGTGACGCCGCCGACGTTTATCTTGGCGAAGTCGGAATAGGTGTTGCTCTCCTGTGCGGTGACCCCGACTTTTGGAGGAGCCGGTTGATTGTGAAACTTGATCCAAAACGCCTGTAACAGTTCCTTTGCCCTTTCTTTCGTCAGCGTCCCCTCCTCCAGCCCTCTCCTGTAGAACGGATAGAGGTGCTGGTCCAATCTGCCGGGATTGAACGCATCCCAGGGGTTGGTCTCCGTTATTACGCCGACGTGGACGAACCAGTAGTACTGAAGCGCCTCCCAGAAGGTCCGGGGTGGTCTGGCCGGGACCCGGCGGCAGACCTCAGCCATCCCTTCCAGTTCGGCTTTCCTGCTTTCGTCTTCTTCCCCCTCCGCCTTCTCGTCCAGCCTCTCGGCGTAACGCTCGGCGTAGTCAATTAGCGCACGAGCGGCGATCTTCATTCCTTTTAGTTCTTCGACTTTTGCCTGATAATCAGGGTCATCGGGGGAGAGGTTCTCTTTTGTTTCCTCTATTTCTTCCATGAGATTCAGAAAGCCCTTTCCGTAAATCTTGTCCCCAAGCACCGTATGTCCCGGTGACCTCTGCTCCATGAATTCGGTAAATACTCCCGCGTCGTAGGCCCGCTGCCATTCCTCGGAGGTAACTTCGAAGACCCTTTCTCGCATCGTCTTTCCTCGCCAGAACGGAATGATTTCTTGCTCGTAGACCTCCTTCGTTTCCTCGTCCACCCGGTAGGGGTTTTTCTCCCGACTGTCCAGGATATCGAGGTCTTCCCTGCTGTGAGTGCAGATCTCGGGGTAGGTAGGCACCACCTTAGGTTCGGGTCCCTTATCGCCCACTATTAGCTCTCCCGGCTGGAGGGATAACTTCTTGTTTGTCAGGATATGCTCCAGCGCGAGTGCCCGGATTACGGGCGAGGACTTGTCCGAGAGGTCGCTGCCTCGATAGAATTCGGTGACCAGAACAGCTCTTTCCGGGGTTATTGCCGGCTCACGGCTGACCGTTTCTCGGCGAAGTTCAGCTATTCTCGAGTTTACAGGGGAAATTTTGGACTGTCGGTGGTCGAATTCCTCTCTTATCTCATTACAGCTAGGGGATTTCTCGTTCACGTTAACCTCCTACCTCTACCATTATACCAGTTTTCTCTAGCTCGTCCTTAATTCTCTTTATCTCGTTTTCTTCAGGTGGCTCCAGGCCGGCGAGAGAAAAGTCCAGCCCTAACCGGGAATACTTCTTTTCGACGTCGTGAAAGGGCAATATGCTTATTTTACGAAAACCGGATCCGCCTTCGATAATTCCTTTTATCCCCTCGACGTTTTCTTCACCGTCGGTGATACTGGGAATCAAGGGAAACCGCAGTTCTACCTCCCGGTCGTTATCGTCCAAAAATTTCAGGTTATCCAGAATCCTTTCGTTTCCGACACTGGTATACTCTTCGTGGAGCTTCGTATCTACCAATTTCAGGTCAAATAAGAATAGGTCGACGGAATCAGCTATCTTCTCCAGGGTCACTCTTGGAGCGAATCCGGAGGTGTCGACCGCGGTATGGATCTCTTCCTGTTTACATTTTTTCAGCAGGTAGGCGAGAAAATCGGGCTGGATCAAGGGCTCTCCTCCGGAGAACGTCACCCCACCACCCGATTCTTCGTAAAATATCCTGTCTTTCAGGATTTCATCCATAACCGCTTCCGCGGCAACTTCTTCTCCTATCGCCCCGGGGTGGTCCTCTCCGTAGGGGTCGAGGCGGAAAGGATCCCTATAATCCAGGGAGGGTTCGGGATCAGGATCGACCGACTCCGGGTTATGACACCACTGACAGTTCAGCGGGCATCCCTTGAAGAAAACCGTCGTCCTTATACCGGGACCGTCGTGGATGGCGTATTTCTTGACGTCGAATATTATGCCGGTTAACACGATAAGACCCTGTCAATCCCAATTTTCATCTTCTTAGTGTCTCAACCCCTGATTTGATTTATTGACTCTACTATTGTGAGAATAACCATCAACACAAACTGAACGAGAGCAAGGTAATTGCATGGTAGTCTGAAAAGTTATCTGCTCCTACCTTACGGGTTCCAATGAATTGCAGGTAAAATCTACTTCTGTTCACCAAATGTATCGAGTAGATACGATTTTTTCAAATAACCCCAAGACCTTTGCGATTTCCGATTGAATTGGGATTAACTTATTATCTCTTTGGCTGGACTCATCCTTGTCATAAACCAACAAGTTCCGGACAATCAAATCAAACTGTGCACCGAAAAAGGCTCGGTTAGGAGCCTTTTTCGGTGCTTTCGTTGAGAAGGACAGGAAACGAAATATTCATCTTCAATATGCAAGGTCAGGCCCTATTGTTATTAACTCTAAGGGAATCTATAGTTAAGGTGGATTCGTTCTCCTAAAAACGAGGGGGTTGTGGTAACTGAGATGGACAAAACCGGGGATGTTGCCGAGAATTCAATAAATTTTAGAAAGAAGTTTTTGGTCCCGGTCCTGCTCGCCTTCTTTGTTTTTGTAGGTCTTGTACTTTATGGCGACGTCTCGAAAGTTGGGCCGGCCCTGTTGCGATTTAACTGGATTCTTTTACCTCTGATTCTATCCCTAACGCTTATTGACGATTTGTTGCGTTTTGTGAAGTGGAATTATTTCTTGAAGGTTTTAGGGGTAGAGCTTTCCTTAGTTAACTCCGCTACAATATTCTTCGGGGGTCTAGCAATGGCAATAACTCCGGGAAAGGTAGGAGAATTATTTAAGTCGCTCCTTATCAAAAGGTTTACCGGGAGAGATGTTAGTGAGACGATGCCCGTTGTTATGGTCGAGAGGTTTACCGACCTCCTGGCGGTGACCTTACTTGCCTCCATCGGAGTCATCTATTTTCAGTACGGAATATTTGCCCTGGTCGTAGTTTTTGCTTTGGCTCTCGTCTTGATACTACTGATTCAGAACAGGAATATTTCGAACTGGTTGATAGAGAGGAGTCGTTACGTACCCATTATAAAAAGATACACGGACTCAATACGAAATTTCTACGAGAGTTCATACAAGCTCCTGCGCCTCCCCCGACTGCTGTTTAGCGTCTTCATCAGCGTGCTGTCATGGGGGTCGGAATGCCTGGCAATGTACCTGATCTTTTCCGGTCTGGACGTGGGTCAAAGTATATTACTCTCGACCTTTATCTTCACGTTTTCTTCCGTGATGGGTGCAGTATCGCTACTTCCAGGGGGGCTTGGGGTGGCCGAAGGGAGCATGACTGGAATTATGATAGCGCTGGCAGGACTAAGTAAGTCGTTTGCCGTGTCCGCGACCCTACTGATCCGGTTATCCACGATCTGGTTTGCTGTCGTTATTGGCCTGACGACGCTGTTGTTAAATCGGGAGAAGTTGGGACTATCTTTTTCTTGAGGGGTTTTCAGCTATGGAGTTGAAAAGAAATAATGCAGACTATCATATACATTCCACCTATTCTTCTGATGGCCACTTACAACCAGAGAGGATAATATCTTTGGCGAAAGCGAAAGGTCTTAAGACAATAGCGGTAACGGACCATGGAACGATAAGTGGCGGTAGAGTGACAAAGGAAAAAGCCGAGTCCATGGGCCTCGATTTGGAAGTGATCGTGGGTGCAGAGATAAACACCAATAAGGGCGAGATAATTGGCCTGGGCCTAACTGAGGAAGTCAAAGCGACCGAGGTTCATGAGGTAATTGATGAAATCAAAGAACAGGGAGCAAAGGTATACATACCTCACCCTTTCGATAAATTTCGCGGCAGTGCCCTGGGTCCCTATACGTACGAGATTGTTGAGCAAATAGACTATTTAGAGGTATTTAACGGACGATGTTTGCTCCCCTCTTTTGATGAGAGAGCTATGAGTTTCGCTGACGAACACGGGTTGGGGAAACTTGCCGGTAGTGACGCCCACTTTGGCTTTGAAATCGGTAATCTTAGTCCGGGACCAGGGCGTTTTATGAGAGCATTAATGGGGCACATCTTGACAAAGGTGGGGAAGTGGTTATGATTCCGGTTCACTGTTCTGGAGCTCTGGCAACTAATTATGGTTAAAACTTTTCTGGGGTTAGTTAAGACCTTAAGGCCTAAGCACTGGATAAAGAACGTGGTAGTCTTTGCGGCGCTAGTTTTTTCTACCAGTTTCTTTGATCTTTCCAAAGATTTAATAGCACTAGGAACTTTTTTCATGTTCTGTCTGGCGGCGGGTAGCGTCTACATCATAAATGACATCGCGGACCGGGAAGAGGACCGGAAACACCCCGTGAAATCGAAACGCCCAATTGCCTCCGGCGAGCTGGGAATTAGGGTTGCGGGTCTCAGCGCCCTCGTCCTTTTTCTTGGAAGCGCCGTGGCTGGCTTTTTCATCCACCTTCACGTGGGCCTAATTATACTTATGTACCTTTTCGCGAACCTTGCTTACTCCTTCTGGCTGGAAGAGGTAGTAATTATGGACGTGCTAGTAATTTCTTTTGGATTCGTGCTGAGAGCAATCGCCGGTGCAATCGCGATAGACGTTAATATTTCTCCATGGCTGGTAATAAGTACGATGTTTCTGGCACTATTTCTGGCACTCAATAAGAGGAAAGCCGAGGTTAGCGAGGCCGATAAAGCGGGTGGAGATTCAGGAGGTGAAGCTTTCCTCTATACGTTGCCCTATCTTAATCAGCTGATAATGATTGTCACCACCGCCACGATAGTCAGTTATGCCCTTTATTCCTTTAACTCGGTCCACTCCGACCAGATACTGTGGACCATCCCATTTGTACTTTACGGGGCCTTTAGATACATGTACCTTATAGAGGTTAAAGGTTACGAGGGGCAGCTAAGCGAGGTCCTGATTAAGGACAAACCTCTCGTAGTAGATATTTTGCTGTGGGGGATTGCGGTAGTGATGATAATGATTTTCTTCAACTCCGGGTGAGAGAGACGCAACGGACCATTTTAATAGATACCTTTGTAGGTTAAGATAATGAAAGCCTAATTGACCTAACCAGGAGGTAATATGCCAGAGAAATTTCTAGTTACCGGTGCTTCCGGTTTCTTGGGCTATCACGTGAGTAAAGATCTAGTCGAGAAAGGTAAGACGGTCAACGGACTGGATATACACGAGTTCCAGTACCCTGACCTGGGCGAGGGGTTCCACTTCTACCGTGGGGATATCAGGGACAAGGACCCGTTAACTGGCTCTCTCGAAGGTGTCGACGTCGTCGTGCACAGCGCAGCTGCCCTGCCCCGGTGGTCGGAGGAGGAGATATTTTCCACGAACGTAGACGGGACGGAACATCTCCTCGAAACCTCGTTCAATCAGGGCGTGGATAGGGTTATCTTTATTTCTTCAACGTCGGTTTATGGCATCCCCGAGACCCACCCGGTGGACGAAAACTACCCCGTAAGTGGGGTCGGGCCGTACGGGAGCAGTAAGGTTGAGGCGGAAGAAATCTGTTTTGATTACCAGGGAAAAGGTCACTGTGTACCCGTGTTGAGGCCAAAGACCTTTGCCGGGCCCTATCGACTGGGCGTGTTTAGCATACTTAACGACTGGGTAGAGAGCGGCAAAAACATCCCCGTGATCGGGGACGGAGAAAATAAATACCAGTTATTGCACGTGCAAGACCTGGTGGACGCGATCAACCTCGTGGCAACGGAACCAGAGGAAAAAGCCAACGACACCTTTAACGTCGGCGCTACCCAGTTCGGCTCGATTAAGGAAGACCTGCAGGAACTGCTTGACTATGCCGGTTATGGGAAGAGGGTGAGGCCGGTTCCCTCCTGGCTAGTCATCCCCGGGCTGAAGCTGTTGGAGAATCTCAACTTATCTCCTCTATACGAGTGGGTATACGCAACGGCCGATAAAGACCACTACGTTTCCGTGGATAAAATCCAAGAGGTTTTAGGGTGGGAACCGAATTATACCACGGCCGAGGTGTGGATCGACTCCTATAGGTGGTATTCGGAGGAATACGATAGGGACCGAGAGGACATAGGCCGGACTCACAGGACGGCGTGGGCGCAGGGGGCTTTGTCCTTGGCCAAATTGTTCTTTTGACCCAAATTGGTGTGACCGGTTAAAGAAGGGAGTTCTAGGGACAAGGTTAACCCAAACTACGAAATTCTGATATGAGACAAAAGAACGTGCATAAAAGCTGGGGCCTGGAGACAGCGTCTAAGGTAAGAAAATCCGCCGTCGGGGCGATAGTATTTGGCATTCTCATATTTATCGCCTCGTTGATATTTTCTGCCGGCTTCGTCGAAAAGTACCTGTTGGCCAGTTACTCGCTGGACGCCGTTACCCTAAGGGTCATTTTCCGGGCTCGCCTGGCATCCGGTACGGTAGGGGTCCTCCTGGTGGGGTTTAGTTTCTATCTGTACCATCACCCCGGTTGGATCTTAAATAAACTTACCTATATCGGGAAGGAAAGTAAGGGTCTGGCAAAAAGATTTCCTTCAGTCCGTGAGCATTACCGTGTGTTTGCATTAGGTATCATAGCCCTCTTCATCTTTATGGCTATTCTGCACATTCTTACGGGGGAATTGAACGAAGACGAGGGCTGGTACCTCTACGCAAGCAAGTTGGTCTATGAAGGCAGAATTCCATACGTTGATTTTGCCTATACTCAGCCCCCTCTTCTGCCTTACGTTTACGGGTTAATTCAAAGGATATTTGGGGCTAGTCTTCTCCTGGGAAGGATAGTGACGTCCTTGTTTGGTCTCTCCGCTCTGGTCCTAACAATGGCGGTGGCAAAGATAATATCCGGTGAGAGGGCTTCCCTGCTGGCGGGGGCTGCGATTGCCGTTAATCCCTTTTCAATATACTTCATGGTTATCACCAAGACGTATTCAATGGCCGCGACCCTGATTGCTCTCTCCCTCTATCTCCTCTTTCGAGAAGGTGATAAACGAATAGACCACCCCCTGGCGGGGATAAGTTTAGCGCTTGCCGTCGGCACAAGATTGACGGTGGCCCCCGTTTTCGGCTTGTTTCTGGTCTATCTTGCGATAGTAAACCGTCAATACATCCTCAGGACGATCACCGCGTCGGGGTTAACGTTGACCGTCCTTTTTCTGCCGTTTTTACTCCTCGACCCGCGGGCTACTTATTTTAATATCGTCGGTTATCATCTGGCCCGATATGTACCCCAGAGCCTCCTAGAGAGGATTTTTGGCAAAATGAGGGGATTCTTCGAACTGCTGATAAACTTCCCATTTTTAATTCCATTTATTCTCCTCGGGATCGCTCTATATATCCTGCCGAAAATCGGCCACTATCAACTGACTCACGAAAAGCCGAGCAAGAGTTATTGGGGGGTGCTGTTCATCTTTACCTCGTTTGCGGCCACTTTTCTGGCCCACTTCGTTCCTGGTGCAGCCCTTCCCGAATATCACGTTTTGAACTTGCCGCTCGCGGCGATATTTGCCGGTTGGCTCTACGATAAATGGCGGACGAGTCTCAGCTGGGAGTATAAAAAGGCCCTGTTGACAATCCTGGTTATCGGACTCCTCCTGTTCAGCTTCTTGGGGGCGAGGCCCATGCAGTGGCTCTTGGACCCCAGGACCCGGTATTTCAACCTTAGCGGCGGCAGGCTTCCACTGGCAGAAGCCTCCAAAGTATCTCAAATTATCCGGGACAACACGTCAAGTGAGGAGGAAATCTTTACGACCCACGCCTATCTTGCGCTGGAGGCCCGCCGGGATTTGTTAGACGGGTTGGAGATGGGAATATTTTCATTTTACCCGGACTGGAGTACGAAAAGAGCAAGACGCTTTCACGTGGTGAACTTCGATATAATTAAGGAATATATTCGTTCCCGGGAAGGGAAGGCCCTTGTTATCACCGACAGGGACTTCACGCATACCGGAATCTACGACGACCCCAGTTCGGGGACCAGGGAAGATCTAATTCAGCTGATAGAGGACAATTATAAGTTGGACTTCACCATGGATAATTTCGGTCAGTTCGGTCAGTACGAAGACAATATATACGTGTATTTCCGACGATCAGATTGATCCCAGGGTGTAAAGTTGACATTTTACTGAAGGGCCTGTACTTTCAAACCAAGGTGATATCAAATGAACGACTCCAATCGGAAAGAAGAGGGATCGACTGAGAGCGAAAGCGGACCTGACGAAAGAGAGTCGGTGAGAATATCCAGAAGGAATCTACTTAAGCTTGCAGCGGCCGGGGCCGCCGCCCTCGGGATCGTTAGTGGAAAAGCTGGGGAGGGCGGCACCGGGGTAGATGACTACGAGTTACCGGATGAGTTGAACCTGGAAGGTATCTCTATCCCCGAAGACGGCGTGTTCGAGCTGAAGACTGAGAAAAGTAAAGATTTAGTGTTGAGTTACAACCCTTCGACCGAGACTTTTAACGCTCAGGGCCAGAAAGTATTAAATATGTCAATCGCCCAGTTTGGCGACTCCCTCAGGTTGCCATACGAAAAGACCAGAATGGAAACCCTCGAGAACGTAAAAGTAAATCCCCGCGAGACGAGAGTCTTGGCTAACCTTAGCGGCGAGAGTATAGTTTCCTCGATATGGATGGCTACCTACGGCAAGGCACGTATGGGGAGAGACGCGTTATTGAGGATCTATACCGACCGCTCCACTGAACCAGATCTCGAGGTTGATATTGGTACGTTGTGGGCAACTCACCTCTCCGTCAAGGGAAAACCTCTGCTGAACAGCACCAGGCATATGTCAGTGGGCAGCAATTGGGCCAATAGAAGGCAAGCACATGTCGTGATGAGCTTTCCCATGCCGTGTTCTGATGGGATCAGAATAGAGGTTCAGAATACAAATCCGCATCATCCGGGCTACATTTATTCCCAGGTTACCCACCGGGACGGTGTTACGGCCCCCTTCAGGCTAAAAGGTCAAGTTGTCCCCTACTTTGCCCGAAAGGAGGTTCTGTCAGACTGGACAACTTTTCCCATACTGGACCTGTCGGATAAGGCTGGCTGGTTAATCTGGACCTCCTCATGCGTCAATGCAAAATTAAACGATTCGTTCATGGAAGCGGACTTGGAAGTCTACGTGGACGGAGAGTCAAAACCATCCCTCAGGACCTCCGGGTGGGAAGACTGGTACAGGTCCGGGTTCTATTATTACAGCTCTGTTTACAGCACGCCCTACATGATGTGTAATGCCAGAAATAGTAACGCGAACTATACCTCGGTGGGGTTAGACCTCATGGAAATGGACGGCGGGTTGAGATTTAACTCTTCGATAAAGACGCAACTCGACCTGTCCGAAGTGTACACCGGGTTTGACATTTCGGGGGCTCAACTTTACTACGAGGAATGCCAATAGTGATTTTGCCCGGGATGGAAATTCCCTCAAAGAGTTGAATATTTTCTGTAATTGGAAAGTTATGGGGGGATGAAGTCTCCGAACTCTTACAGAGTAATATTGTAATAAAACTTGTGGTTATGGATTATTTATTGCCTCGCTCGGTCCATGTCTAGATGGCCAGTTCGATCAGATATACAAGCCCAAAAGCGAGGAGAAAGCTTACCACCCAGCTCACCCCGGTTCTGATCACTTTATTAAAGCTTACATTCTGTTCCGAAGTGGCAAACCCACTGCCGATAACCCCACCCAGTATCGCTGCGTTAAAGGAAATTGGAATTCCGATTATAGACGCAACCTGGGCCAAAATGCTCGTACCCACAAGTGCTGATATCGATCTTCTGGGGCCAATATCGGCATAATCCCTGGCTACGGCATGAATTATCTTTGGTGAACCGGTTACAGAACCGATAAGGATCCCAACTCCCCCGATCCCTAAAAGCGCACCCATAGTTATAGGAGTGGTTTTCAGCAAGGGGCCAACCGCCTGGCCGACACTGGCGGCTCCGGCCGTATAAGCCGTATACAACCCGACTCCTATTAAAATCGGCTTGAGAATTTTCTTGTTTTTCGAGTTCTTTTCTACCTTAGCCCGTAGCAGTTTAGAAGTAAAATAACCGATAACGCCCGCCACAATTGGCAGAATTAACCAGTAGGAAAAGACAAACGTAAGTTGCCTTACGTTCAGCTCCCCTCCCAGTCCGAGCCCCCCGCCCAAAACAGCTCCGACCAGGGTGTAGGCCGTTGGCATCGGGTAGTGTTTCCATATACCGATTGCAATCAAGGACGAGGAGATCAAGAGTATTATGGCTGCTGATTTAGGATCAAAAGTAACGCCTTTTACGAACCCTCTGCTTAAAGTTTCCGTTACTCCCCCGCCCTGAAGTATTGCTCCCAGAAATGCGCTGATTCCTGCCAGGAGGCTGGCTCGTAATACGCCCATTGATTTTGACGACACCACGGGGCCAAAAGATGGTGAAGCGCTGTCAGCGCCGATGGTCCACGCCATAAACAGAGATCCCGTAAAAGCTAGTGTGAGTAGCATTTGATCTCGGTTTTCTCAAGGCTAGCACTTATTAGTGAATTGTCAAAGTAGGGGGGGTTTGTCCGCAGGATTATTTTCTTGTAAATATATTCTTCTATCTTTTTCTGTAGTCGCTCGTCCTCATATTCCACTTCGGCATTAGAATCCGACCCCGGAGGTTTGTCACCAGAACTTTCGGGATTCTCCGAGACAGAACTTTTGTCATCTTTCTGTTGATTATCCTGTTGTGTGGTATTCATTCCTACCCCTTCAGATCGATATGTCTGGCACAAGATTATTGTAACTTCAGGGTTCAAACAAGGGTAATTTTCGTAAAGATTTGTGGTTAAAACTTCGATTTGCACTTTTATGTGGGATTAGTTATTACCCCATGGTCTCTAACTGAAGGTTACCCATGGTGCAACGAATTACACCTTAATCGTACTTTTACGGTTGGCTCTAGTTTAACAAAACTTGATGTAACAGAAATGCTCAGAGAAAAAACAGAAGAATTATACGAGAAATCGATCTTTGCTTAACCGTTACCAATTTGTTAACATTCTATCTAAAAGGGTGTTTGACCAGATCAGTCAATGCTTTTACTAGGCCCCGTGGCCAGGCAATTATCTTGTGTTCACTGCCTTTAAACATCAGCACCGATGCATTTACTCTATTTGTCAGGTTATCCGCTGTTCTACCAAACAAAAACCTGTCAAAAACCCATTCCCTCCCGGGGCCAATAACTATTATATCAGCTATTTCAGATCCCTTTATCAACCCCTGAAGTACTGAACTTGCGTTTACGATCATCGTTGTTACTTCATTAGATTTCAACAAACTCTTTACTTCATCCAAAAGTTCTTGGGCCTTTTCATTGGCTTTCTCATCTGATTCGGGAGTTACGACATGAATTAAATTCGCCTCTGCACCAGTTTGTTTGAGCAAATTATCGATTACTGCAAGCCGCTTGGGCCTAGGGTTGTTGGGCCCAACGGGTATTACAACCTTATCGACCTCTTCCAGACTTTCACGGGTTTTGAATATCCCAACGTCACAGGGAGCTTTGTGCAAAACCTTTTTTACCACCGAGCTTCTTCTCACCGCAACCGGGGTTATGGTCCCAAACCAGCCCATTATTATAAGCCCCGCGTCAACGTTCTCGGCAGCTTCGACTATGGCTCCCGGAATTGAACTGGAGGTAGCAGCAAGAGGCGTGGCTGCTCGCCCGATTCGTTGAGCGTAGTGAGTCATATCCATTACTAGCTCGGTACCCTGTCGCCAGGACCGTTCGCGGTCGGGAAATGAACTCTCCCGCGTTACGTTCATAATATGGAAAGTCGCATTCGGAGTGGTAATTAGCTGGGCAAGTTTCACCAAATGTTTTGCGCTATCCGGATTAGCAACGCTAATTATTACGTTGTCATAATCATACTCTGCTATAGCTATTTCTTGTTCCTGTTCATTCATTGCTTTTTGACCTCAAAATTTTTTCGACTTTCAGATTCAACGATAGGAGATTAACCCTCTTCTGTCCATAAAGACCGAGGAATTTACCCTCGGTCTTTATGTTTATTAGCTCCATCAACCTGTCCTCCGATATCCCTGTGATCCTTGAAACTCGGGGCACCTGAAGATAAGCGGACGCCGGTCGAATATGAGGATCGAGAGAGGACCCGGACTCGGTCACGAAGCTAACAGGTACCTCTTCTGGCTCTATACCCTCTTCGTGGAGGTCATTGAGTATAGATTTAGCTCTCTCAGCAATCCGATCGTTTGTCGGTGCCAGGTTGGCACTTCCCGAATCCATCCCGTCGTATCCTTTCGAGGAAGGTCTGGGCTGGAAATATTTCTCCGACGTAAACTTTTGACCGATCATCTTTGAGCCAATAACTTTACCTTCTTGTTTGACTAGATTTCCTCCCGCTGCTCCACTCCAGATCAGGTTACCGATTCCTGTAGCAGCAAGGGTGTATAGCACGCTGGTCAACGCAATAGCAATAATCAATAACCTGAAGCCGGTTGAAAACGATTTGGTGATACTTACCGAATCGGCCTCGGGAAGAGAAGTTTCTTCTGTTTCTTCTTTCGGTTCTTCTTCAGCCACTTAAAACACCCCCACCGCTACCAATAACATGTCTATCAGTTTTATGCTCAGGAAGGGTACTACCAGCCCACTACCTCCGTAAAGAAACAAGTTTCTGGTTAACAATTGAGAAGCGCTAACTGGCTTATATTCAACTCCGCGCATCGCCAAAGGAACTAGAAACGGTATGATCAAACTGTTGTATATAAGTGAAGATATAACCACGCTCTGTAATGAATGGAGGTTCATCAGGTTCATCTTACCTAGTGCCGGAATGCTTGCGGAAAATAACGCCGGTACAAGGGCGAAATACCGGGAAATATCGTTGGCTATGCTGAAAGTCGTCAGGGACCCCCTGGTCATCAACAGCTGTTTGCCGATACCGACTACTTCTATCAACTTAGTGGGATCGGAATCCATATCCACCATGTTTCCAGCTTCCTTCGCGGCAGCTGTACCTGCGTTCATGGCTAAACCAACGTCCGCTTTCGCCAAGGCCGGAGCGTCGTTCGTCCCGTCTCCGGTCATCCCAACCATGTGTCCCTTCGCCTTTTCCTCCTCGACTAAGCCAATCTTCTCCTCCGGCTGGAATTCGGCATAGTATTCGTCCAGTCCGGCCTGTTCGGCAATATATCGGGCCGTTCTTTCGTTATCCCCGGTACACATTACTGTCTTAATCCCCATCTTCTTGATCTCGGCAATTCTTTCCTCGATACCCGTCTTTAACTCATCCTGAAGCTCAATTAAGCCAACCACCTTACCATCAACAGCCAGCCCAAGTGGAGTACCTCCGGAGTCAGCTATCTCGTCTGCTTTATCATCCAGTTCTCCCGGCACCGAATCAGCGTATTCCTCGATTGCGTCGATGGAACCCTTCCTGATCTCGGTGCCATCATCCAGATCTATTCCGCTCATGCCGGTTTCGGCGCTAAACTCGGTGAATCCCTCCTCCGGCAGTTTATCCTCGCTGACTTCTTCGCCCTCGTGCTCGGCCAGCGCGACGATTGATCTACCTTCGGTCGTCTCGTCGTAAAAGGAGGATTGAAAAGCTGCTTTTGCCGCACTTGAATTATCTGAAGAGCCAATGGGAATAAACTCGGTTGCCGTCCTTTCCCCGGTTGTAATGGTTCCCGTCTTGTCAAGAATGAGCACGTCCAGGTCTCCTGCTGATTCCACGGCCTTGCCGGATTTCGCTATGACGTTGTCTCTAGTAACTCTTGTCATTCCCGCTATCCTTATTGCGGAGAGCAAAGCCCCTACCGTTGTGGGCATAAGCCCGATCAGCAGGGCGATCTGATCCGCTACCTCTACGTTCAGGTGTACGTAATTGCCGAAGAAAGTAAGGGTAGTCACGACCAGCATATAAATGAAGGTAAAACTTGCGAGAAGCAACGTAAGTGAGATTTCGTTTGGTGTCTTTTCCCGGCTGGCAGTCTCCACCAGTCCGATCATCTCGTCCAGGAAAGACTCTCCTGCAGCAGCGGTTATCTCGATCTTCAAGTTGTCGCTTAGCACTTCAGTCCCGCCTGTGACAGAACTTTTGTCACCGCCACTCTGGCGAATTACCGGCTCGGACTCCCCTGTAATAGCCGACTCGTCTATCGAAGCCGACCCCTCGACTATGGATCCGTCCCGGGGTATCATGTCTCCTTCTTCTACGTAGACCAGGTCTCCTTTTTCTATCTCCTCGGAACTCACCTCTTCCAGGTCCTCTTCGGTTATTTCTTCCAGCGGTTTGTCCTCTCGGAGGCGATTCCCGGTTACCTCTTCCTTCATTGCCCTGAGGCTTTCCGCATGAGCTTCGCCCTGAGCCTCCGCCAGCGACTCGGCGAAAGTCGCGAAGACGACGGTAAATACCAGCACGGCAGAGATCGCAGAGTAGTACCATCTTCCCTGTGCTCCACCGAAGAACTGGGGAGCGATAGTTACGGCAATAATCAGTACCGTGCTGAGCTCGGTTACGAATATTACGGGGTTTTTTATCAGGTAACCCGGGTTGAGCTTCTTTATCGCATCAACCAGTGCCTGATATACTTGTTCTCTACTCATTTTCTATATCACCACAGGGAAAGAAATTCGGCAATCGGGCCGAGTGATATTGCTGGGATAAATACCAGCCCGCCAATTACCACCATAATGACTACTAATAAGACCAGGAAGGGCAGGTTTTCAACCTTCAAAGTTCCTTCGCTTTCCGGCCTTATCTTCTTTTTTGCCAGCGAGTCCGCGATCATCATCTGAAGAACCAGGGGTATATATCGCGCCAGTAATATAACCGATCCGGCTGAGACGTTGTAGAAAACCGTATTGTCTTTAAGCCCTTCAAACCCGGAACCGTTGTTGGCGGCCGCCGAGAAGAACTCGTAGATGACCTGGCTGAACCCGTGAAACCCCGGGTTTGATATGGCGTCCTTGCCGAATTTAGTTACGACCGCTATCCCGGTTGGAAAAAGTACCAAAGTCGGAAGCAGGAGTATGATGATTGCGGCCAGCTTTATCTCGTCCGATTCGAGCCTTTTCCCGAGATAGCCTGGTGCCCGACCGATCATCAGGGCTCCAATAAAGCTTGCCAAAAATACGTAAGTCAGGAGGTTTAATACCCCGGTCCCTACTCCCGCAAAGAGTGAGTTCAGGCTCATCCCTAACAAGAGAGCCAGACCGCCCAGTGCTGTGAAGCTATCGTGCATGGAGTTCACTGAACCAGAGGTGGTAGAGGTGGTTGATACCCCCCATAGCGTACTGAGCATAGAACCAAAGCGAACTTCTTTGCCCTCCATATTGCCCAGGCTTTGATCGATACCCAGACCGTCCAGACCGGGATTCCCTCCTAGTTCACCCGCAAGAGCAACCAATAAAAGCAGTATAACGATTGTGGATACGGCTCCAACGAGGACCAGACCGTGTTTTCTCTTTTTCACCCAGATACCGAAGGCGTAAAAATTGGAGATTGTTCCCAGTAAAAGGGCTAAGTTTAATACCATATTGGTAAACGGTGTCGGGTTCTCGAATGGATGAGCTGCGTTAGCGGCGAAGAAACCGCCGCCGTTCGTGCCCCACATCTTTATCGCTTCCACCACGGCTACGGGTCCACGGGCGATAGTCTGCGTCGCCCCCTCCAGTGTCGTAACTGTTGCCGGTCCGGAGAATGTCTGCGGCACCCCCTGGCTTATCAGAAAGATAGCCAAAATGAAGCTTATAGGAAGTAAAAACCTGGTGAGGGACTTGACGAAAGCGACGTAGAAGTTGCCCAGGCGGGGATCCTCGGAGTTGGTCAAACCTTTAGCAAATCCAACAAGAAGCCCCATCCCAGTGGCAGCAGAGACGAACATGGCAAGTAGAACGGCACCCAGTTGAGAGAAATAAGAAAGCTGGGCCTCGCCGGCATAATGTTGCTGGTTCGTATTGGATACAAAAGTTGCCGCATTATGGAAAGCCAGGTCCCAGTCGAGGTTGCCGATATCCGCGGGGTTTAGCGGTAGACCACCCTGAAACAGGAATATCAGGTAAAGCAAGAGAAAGAGGATAAAATTTAGCAGAAGGGCGCTGAAAAGATACGTTTTCCAGTTCATCGAGGTATCGGGATCGACTCCGGCCAGCCGGAATATCGTCCGCTCGATTGGCTTAAGTATCGGACGCTCGATGTATTTTTCCAAGTAGTGGAAAGCCGAAGGAAATTCCTCCTCTACCCCTATCTCCGCCCGAAAGGACCAGCCAAGGTACTCTCCCAGTAAATAGGTAAAAACCCCGAGAGCCAGAAAGAACAGTATCAACGGAACTACTACGCCAAAAAACATGCTAGAACCTCTCCGGGTAAATCAGGACGTAGACAAGGTAGAGAAAGACGAAACCGGCCACTACTGCTAACAAAATATCTCCGGCCATTCTTACCTCCATCCAGGTTTCATAAAGGTGGCTTTTCAGTATTCTATTTTAAAAACGCTTTATTGTCCAAAAGTTTCAACTCCAACCCAGGAGCATAACCGATCCTGTAAAGTATCCCTCTGTCTATTTCATCGTATTTTCCGTCCATATCATCTCATGGTAAAGGAAAGTCCGTTTTTATTCTACTTATACGTTCTAATGTAAATCCATATTCTTTTACGGTAATCAAAGTTTGCTTGTCTCCTGCAAATATGCGTTTCCCCTCTTCCAAAAATTTTACTTCCGGTTGAAGTCAATTCGCCCTGCTCTTTAATAATTCGGTGCAAATACGACTACAGTTCCGAATCGACTGCTGGACAAAAACCAGCCGATTCCTCCCCAGGGGGTGCCCTGGGGCTTCCTCGGCAAGTTTTGGTGAAAAAGCTTTAGGTGCTAGATGTCTGTATACTTATTATCAGAAGACAGAAGTTCGCTGGATTGAAGGTGGTAATATTCCCCCTCACCCACTTAGCACGCAGCAACCTAGCTACCAGTGCAGAATGGTCCGATACCTTTTCATGAAAGATACTCACTGGTTTGCTTTACTTTGTCACATTCGTATAATATAAATTGCCTTTTATGTATGCGTAAAAGTCGGTCTGTTTGGCTAGAGAGGAGGTAAAAGGATGAGAAAACTCACAGGTATTATCTTAATAATAATGGTAGGTATTACCTTCTTATTCAACTTTGTCGGGGCAGAGCCTGTAGATGTCAAGCTAAAAGGTTTTCTGGTGGAAGAGTCGGATGGTGAAGAGGTATTAAAGCCCCTCGAAGCGGGTGATGAGCCCCCGAAGGTAGCTCCCGGTGATACCCTGGAGTACTTGCTGGTGGCCCGGAACAAAACGGATCAGTCCATTGGAGGTCTTTCTCTGAAGGGGCCGGTGCCGGAATCGACGGAATTAAATGCAAATTGGTACCGGAAGATCGTGGGATTTGTCGAGAGGAAAGAGGAAGAACGCCCGGTCTTTATGGTTTTAAAAGAAGACAAGACGGCGGAAGATTCAAGGGAAGTTCCAATGAAATTGCCTGGAAGGTTGCCAAAATTCAGTATAAACGGAGGAGAAAGTTATAGTTACCCTCCAGTTAAGTACGAAGAAGATGAGGAAATGATAGAGGCTGAACCCTCAGAACTCACACACGTTTTATGGGAGGTTTCACAACTTCCCGCGAATGGAGAAGTTCAGGTGAGGTACAGAGTGACGGTTCAGTAACCCCGAGTCGATCGATTTACCCCGGTATAAATGCATTATCAATCAAGGAGGAAATTAGAAATGACAGTAGAAGTAAAGAGGCTGATGACATTTGGCCTCGTTTTGATGGTTTTATTTGGAGTATCGGCCGGGGTCCTTGCTGCTCCGGCGGGAACGGAGATAAAAAACCAGGCGACGGCGACTTACAGGGACCAGAACGGAGTAGAGCAGGAGACGGCGTCGAACGAAGTAATCACGCAGGTTCAGCAAGTATACGGAATTAACATCACTCCAAGCGGGACGACCACTGATCCTGCACTGCAGCAGGAGGCAGCACCGGGCAACACTGTCTATTACAGTTACACGCTGACCAATACGGGAAACGGGGACGATACTTACGAGCTTAAAGCCGTCAACCAGACCGGTGATGTCTTCGACCCCGATAATATTGCAATTTATTTAGACGACAACGGGAACGGGCTGGTCGACCCCGGCGAAACGCTGCTCAACTCAGTTACG
>JAGYME010000059.1 GCA_018400715.1 Candidatus Bipolaricaulota bacterium | reverse complement strand
TTAGTTATAAAGGGTTTTTCTACAAGCCTGGCTTGGAAGGGGTGGCTAATTGACTGAACCTTACGAACTAGCCAGCGCTAGCTTGCAACAATGCCTGGGGTTAAACCGATTGAATCCCCCTGCACTGACTTTTTACTCCGAGAAAAGCCGGCCGGATTTATCCGACCGGCTCAGCCTCATTTAATGTGATGCCTCCACGACACTGAAATCGTCGAAATAGCTAGCGTCATTACCGTGAGAATAAAGCCCCGCCATTCCTCGAGTGAGATCGTCATCGGTAACGGAGAATATCTTTTTGTTGTCTATATATGCGCTCATCTGGTTTCCGATTACATCTACCTGTAGTTGGTACCATTTTTCTTCCTGGTAGGCCAGCTCCTTTTCCAAAAGTGTTGTTGTTTTTCCGTTTGCTACTTTGGTAAAGAGAAGTTCTTTGTTCTGTTTTTTCCAGCTAAATATATAAAAGTTGTCTTCGTTCAGGTACCTGAAGATAAGCCCAATTGTGTCGTCGTCTTTCGACATGACCCGTGCCGATACTGAATAATCGGTCCAGTTGGAAGAGCCGGTAAAGGCATAAGTACCACCTTTGAGCCCACCCTTCCAGTAATTGGAGGTCTGAGCCAGGACACCATTTTCTACGTTCCAGCTTCCGTGTTCGGTCCCCCAGCCTTGAAGAGTGCTATTTCTGAAGTCGTCGGAAGCTAGCGGGTAGAGGTCGCCTTCGGTGGTTATGTAAATCTGTTCACCTGTATCCTGACCTACGGTTTGAAGTCCTTCAACTTTAAAGTCATCGAAGTAGCTACCTTCGTTACCCCAGCAGTAAAGTCCCGCCTTTCCCCGAGAAAGATCGTCGTCGGTGACCGAGAATACCTTTTTGTTATCTATATATGCACTCATCTCGTTCCCGACTACATCCACCTGTAGCTGGTACCACTGTCCCTCTTCATAGCCGAGTTCTTTCAGTGCGAGATCTACAGCTTCTCCATTTACTACCTTTGTAAACAGAAGCTCTTTGTTCTCCTTCCCCCAGCTTAATATGTAGAAGTTATCGGGATCAAGGTATCTAAAAACGAGGCCGATTTTATCGTTATCTTCGGACATAATCCTGGATGATACCGAATAGTTCGTCCAGCTGAGGGAACCAGTGATGGCATAGGTACCACCTTTTAGGTCATTCTTTTTATAGTAATTTGAGGTCTGTACCAACCTTCCGTTTTCATTTTTCCAGGTTCCGTTTACAGTCTCCCAGCCTTCAAGAACACTGTATCTGAAGTCGTCGGAAGCTAGCGGGTTTAAGTCGCCTTCGGTAGTTACATAAACCTGGTCACCCTTGCCTTGACCTGCGTTCTTGTCGTCTTCAGTTGTCTCCCAGGCCTGGTTTGGCTGGTCCCAGGAGTTAATCTCTTCGTTTATTGAGAACGGCTCGACCCTGGCCGGGCCTCCCTCTTTTACGGTAGCCATCGCTCCGTCAGCTACAAGCACTTTGTCTCCCGTATTGGTCTCAAGCTCTACTTCGCCTTCGATTACCTTCAGGATCGATTCCGAGCCGGTCTCTTCCACGATAAATGTAGTCCCTTTTATCCCGGCGACCGCTTGAGACATCTCGACGTCCATCGTCCCTTCGGTGACCATTTGCTTTACATTAGTCCAGACCTTGCCGGCGAGCATTTTGATCTTGTTTTCTTTTTCGGAGGCTGTATTGACGATAATTTCGGATTCGGGTTTCATCTTGAAAGTGGTCAGGTCGCTCAGGGTTATTTCCACACCGCTATTATGCTCCGTCCGGATACGATCTCCCTCGTAGATAACCATGTCGAGCTGAGCAAATTCCCAACCGATTGGGTCGTCACCGCGCCTTATCATTACCTCCCCGTGGAGGTTACTGAACCTGATCCCGGAATCGATGTAGTTTCCGTTTTCGTCCTTTGGCACTTCGTAGTCCAGTTCTCTAGCAGGCGGAGTATCTTGTTCCGGTTTTTCTTGCCCCGGTTTTTCGTAGGGTGCCACGTCTTCCACTTTGGACGCCTCCGAGGCCTTCATCCACTCGTAAATGTAGATGGTCCTCAGGCTATCAACAGATTGCATGTATAGCGACAGTTTGAGCTTTTGGCCCTCTACCCGTCCTTCCGGCGGCTCTAATATCAGGGTTTCGTCCGTCGGGCGCCAGTTGGTTTTCGAGTTTAACTTTACGTAGGAATTTTCCAGCTTAGTACCGTTAAGACTGGTTGCAGCATACGTACCAGTATTGTAAAAGGAAGAGTTATCCTCGAGCACGCCGAGGTAGAAATCAAGAGGATATTTTTCATCGGGCTTCATAATGTTCGGAGGGCTGCTCCACTCGGCTTTAAGTGTCATAAATTCGCCGTGAACCGCGTCGGAGTAAGGGCTCCTGCTCTCTGTTTTTCCCGTATAGGTTCTTTTATGAGTGAAGCTACCGCGGGAGTAATTTACCTCGTAATGGTACACCCCTTCGTATTTTTTATTGGCGTTCTTAACGGCCTCCGCTGCGTCGTGGTCAATTACATCGGTTAATACCCAAACACCCTCGCTCTCTTGACCGTAAAGAGGAATATCAGAGGTATAAACCGTCACGAACAAAGCTGCAAGGACCAAGGCCGTAAGAACCAGTCTAGTTTCGAATTTCCTTGTGAAATTTGAATTCATGTCGCATCTCCTTGTTGTTTCATTTACTTTGACCGGGAGAATTAACGCCCGGCCGGTTGGTATTTATCCATCTGCACCTAATTTTTCAGGAGTTCCTTCTGAAGGGTTTCGGATACTCCTTCAAAGCCGGATTCCGTTCCCGTTATCTCGTTTCCCGATCCGGTTACCGAACCCTTAAACCTGTTCGGATATTTTAGTTCGAGGCCGATCGGGTTACCCGTAAGTTCATTGTCCTCGAGGATAAGTCCCGGCTCTTCCATGAAAAATACTCCCGAATCTCCGTTGTCCACAACCCTGTTGCCAGTTAGAGTTGCTTCGGTCGAATCCTTTATGTATATTCCCTCTTCTTCGTTTTCTCTGATTTCGCTGTCGACAATATTTCCCGTCGAAGAATCACTCAGATACAGACCTTTCCCCTCATTGTCCCTGACCACGGAATTTTGTAAACTAATCTGACTTGAGTCGCGTAGGGCCATTCCTTCGTCTCCGCCCTTTATCACGTTGCTATCACGGAGGGTCGCCCGAGAAGAGCCTTTAAGAGATATACCCTCGTACTCGGTGCCGGTTATCGTGCTTCCGGCGAGTTCAATCACCGAATCAGCGCTCATTCTTATTCCAAACCCGTCATTTCCAATCAACTTAGTTCCCTTCACTGTCAGGGCTGAAGAACCATCGAGCAGTAATCCTCCGTCTTCGTTTTTGCCTATAGTGCAGTTCGTGATTTTTGCACTGGATGAGCCAAGGAACCGAGCTCCAATTCCCCCGTTTCCGGTAATCCGGCAATTTTCGACATTTGCCCCGGAGGATTTGCCGAGGGCGATCCCGTCTCCGTAGGAATCTTTAAGCGTCAGCCCGGAAAGGTACAAGTCGGCGTTGCCGACCAATGAGAACGCAGCGGCGTCGCTGGAGATTATCACTTCGCCTTCCGCGTCCGGACTTATCTTCAGCTTCTTCGTTATCGTCGTGCTCTCGTTGTAGTCGCCCGGGATAATTAGCAGAACACCGCCCGGGTTGAGGGCGTCAACCGCCGCCTGCATGGACGGGTATTTGTCATTTGGATACACTATCGTATCCTTCTTTGGCTTATTTTTCGGCACTCTAAGGGATCCGTCCAGGTTACCGAAAAGCTCCACACATTTACCGCTGATTCGGTTTTCTTTACCTTCGATAACTTTATCGCTGAACGAGTAGATACCGATCATGCTTGAAACTATCTCGTTTCCTTCTATCGTGCCCGTGGCCGAGCCCATCAGACCTATACCAACCCCTTCTTTTGCTTTGTTGTGGATAGAGTTATCTATTATGGTTGCCTTTGTTTCGCCTAATAAGCCTACGCCTATCGCGTTCTCCGTTAGTTCATTTGAAGTAATCGTGGCTTCGGCAGAACCTCCAAGCGAGATTCCACCTCTGTTATTTGACAATTCATTTTTATCAATTGTGGCACTGGCCGAGTCCGAAAGCTTGATTCCTTCGCCGTCGTTACCCGTAATCGTGTCTTTTGTCAGGGAGGCCCTTGCTCTGTCGGAGAGATCGATACCTTCGTATCTGCTTGCCTCTATCGTGTTTTCCGAAGCCGTCAATCGGGAGTCGTCCCGCCCCCTGATTCCCCTGCTGTTTTTTCGAATCGTATTATTCTCCAAGGTCACCGAAGAGGAGTCCCTGAGGTAGACTCCGACACCTCCGTTTTCGACGATTTCATTACCTTCCGCCGTAGCAACTGACCCGTTTCTTAGATAAATTCCGCCCATGTAGTTGTCGGTTATGAGGGATTTTTCAATTGTGAGTTTTGCGTCTCCGCGGACCGAAATGCCGGCAGGACAAAGTCCTGCTTCCGTATCGGCGCAAGTGCCGGACTCCCCTTTGGTTGCACCTTTTAAAGTTAGACCCGAAAGGGTTACCGATATTTCGGATGGGCCGACAGCAACTACAGGATGTCCTTTAGCTTCCGGGCTGGCGGTAAGTTCCACCGTTCCCTTGCCCCGGATAACCAGGGTCTTGTCGATCTTTAAGTTGCCCTCGTAGGTTCCTTGCCTGATAACTATCGTGTCTCCCGAAGATGAAGCATCGATTGCGGTTTGAATGGAATCGTATTTTCCGTCATCCTCTGATACCGTGTGCCTGGCACCGTAAACCGATAAAGTTAAGAGAATTAAAAAGAAAACTGCTATAAGTAAGCAAGATATACGTCGATTAAAAAGTCCAATCTTCATCATTGCCCCCTTTGAGGTAATTTGAACGAAGTTAAAAAATATATCCGTATAGTATACACCATGGGGAATAAAGTAGCCATATTTTCGAAACGGAGTTATTGAGAAGAGTTAAGAGCGTATTTCTCGTTCTAAATTCTACTTTTCCTCGATGATATCCGGAGGTGCTGAATGTAATACATGGGAATGATCAAACAAGAAGCGCCCGAGTAAATTTCCACCTCTTCATTTTTAGTATCAATTTTGTGCACTTTTATTTTGCGAAATACAGCCCAGTTGTGCTGTCTGTTTTTTGACGCTTCAAGTAGGGCGTTGACCTATTCTTCGTTTAATACCTTGGGGAAGGTCTTTGGAATTTTGGGTTCGTTTATGGGCTCTATCGGTGAATGTGTTAGATAGTATTCTTCAACAAGCCAGTTGAAGAAACGATTTAAAACTCTGTAGTGGATGGCAACTGTGGTATTTCGTAACCCTTCATCCATCAAAAATGCCAGGTATTCTCTTATGTCTTTAGTCGTAATATTTCCAATTTCTATTTTCTTTGAGTAGTAATCTGTAAACCTACCTAACACGTACTCGTACTGATCAATTGTTTGTTCTGCCCTGCCGTCAACTTTTGCCATTAATCTAAAGTCTTCAATTGCTTCAGAGATTTTTGTATCTGGTTTTGTTTTAGACGTAGGTTAGTCAGATCTTATTAAATCTCGAGAGGGCAACCGGAATAGGAGAGGTTACAAGTATTTATTAAACTTATTCACGGCGTTTGCGAGGGTATCCGGCTTGGGGAAAAAGCAAGTATTTAGTAAAACCATTCATTTTTAATTACCCGGGTTAGCTCCCTGGCACGCTGCTAGTCTTTGAACTTAAATTTCACCTTCTTCCTCCAGTTTCATATTTTCCTCGATTAGCTCGTCAAAAACTTTTAGAGTTTCTTCGGCCTCTTCTGGAGGAAGTTTTTGAATTGCGAAGCCGGTATGAATCAGGAGATAGTCTCCCTCTTTTACTTCTTCTGTAAGTGTGTCCAATCTGGCTTCCTGTTCTACTCCCCCGACGTCAACCATGGCCAGACCTTCTTCAACTGAAAGAACTTCGCCTGGAATAGCAAGACACATGGTTTTCCCTCCGGTTGATTAGATGATAAATTATCAGTCCAGGGTATTCGAGAGAGGGCAAGGAGTACTAGACACCGGTTTTTTCACTACCGATAAGCCCGGACTTTCAAGCTGGTAATTTCACCCTCTAATCTCTCGTCTATCTGGGAATCGGCGAACTTTGATTGATCTATGATTTCGACCTCATCGAATCCAGCCGATCCGATCGTATCCAGATACTCTTCTTTTTGCAGGACTCCGCCGAGGCACTTGCTCCAGGCCTCCGCGTCCTCTTTTAGGTCTTCGGAGAGTTCTACTTCGGAAACGAGGTCGGATATCATTGCCCTTCCGCCGGGTTTTAGCACTCTATGAATTTCCTGGAATACTTTCAATTTGTTCGGAGAGAGGTTGATGACACAATTGCTGATGACGGCGTCCACTGAGCTATCCTCCACTGGCAGGTCCTCGATTTCTCCTACTTTAAATTCAACGTTGTCAAATCCGCCGTCTATTGCACCTTTATTTGCTCGTTTAATCATTTCTTCGGACATATCTACACCTATCGCTTTTCCGTTCGGACCAACTTTATTTGCCGCAAGAAAGACGTCCAGCCCTGCCCCCGAGCCAAGGTCCAGTACCGTTTCTCCTCGATGAAAGTCGGCTAGACCGGTGGGGTTACCACACCCGAGTCCCATTATTGCCGAATCGGGTACGTTTTTCAGTTCTTCTCTGGTATATCCCACCTGCTTTGCCTGCTGGACGGGGCTAGGGGAGGCATGGTTCTCGGACCAGTCAATTATCTCCCTGTCCGATCTTCTCAGTTCACAACTCGAGGAAAGTACTTCCTGGTTTTATTGGCTATAAATACTAGAGTCAACATGACCGGAACTTCCACCAGGACACCGACTACCGTAGCCAGGGCCGCTCCGGAGGTTACCCCGAACACGGAGATGGCCACGGCCACGGCTAGCTCAAAGAAGTTGCTGGCCCCAATCATCGACGCCGGAGCGGCTACCTGATGATTTATATTCCACAGGTATGACCACACGTAATTAATGGTAAATATGGTAAACGTATAAATCACCAGTGGGAGCGCTATGAGCAGGATGTGTAGAGGGTTGTTAATTATCACGTCGCCCTGGAAGGAGAAAAGCAGTATCAGGGTCAGCAGCAGACCCGCCGTGGGGAATATATCTATTCTCTCCAGGAAGACGTTTTCGAACCAGTTCTCACCGAACTTACCTATCAGGTAATTCCTCGAAAGATATCCCGCGATCAAAGGGATGACCACGAACAGCACCACCGAAAGGATTAAAGTATCGTAGGGAACCGTTATGCCACCGATACCCAGAAGGAAAGTAACCAGAGGCACGTAAGCAAACAACAGGACCGTGTCGTCGAGGGCGACCTGGACAAGGGTATAAGCGGGGTCACCGTCCGAGAGGTAACTCCAGACGAAAACCATCGCCGTACAGGGTGCGGACCCGAGGAGCACGGCTCCAGCAATGTACTGATCCTGGAGGGCGGAAGAAATAAATGGAGCGAAGAGTTTGGTCATGAACAACCAGAACAGGAAGTACATCACGAAGGGTTTAATCAACCAGTTCGACGAGGAAGCGACAATTAGCCCCTTGGGTTTCTTTCTGACGTCCAGGATGCTCTGGAAGTCGATTTCGACCATCATCGGGTATATCATGAACCAGATCAGTATCGCTACCGGAATGTTGACATTGGCGTACTCCATTTCGCCCAGGACGTTTGGTATTACCGAAATGTACCTTCCGACAAGTACTCCGACCCCTATACAGATAGCGACCCAGATGGAAAGGTATTTCTCGAAGAAGGTCAGCTCCCGTCCCAGACCTTTAGTGTCTTCTTGAGTCGTATTGTCGCTCTTTGGTTCGTTCACGCGAAAAACACCACCTGTAATCATTTACTAAAGTTTATTCGTCTCTTTCGTCGTTTTGATGTCCTCTGACACATTTTCCCTCTTCTCGGTCTGTCAGTCTCTCTTCTAGGCGCTTTTCGTCCTCCTGAAAGGTTTCTCCGTCCAGGACTTTCCCTATCGTTTTAAGTATAGTCCGAACCTCTGAATCAGCATCGCGGGATAGACTGTAATAGGACCATACCCCGTCCTTTCTACTATCGACGAGGCCGATCCGTTTGAGTCGGTTGAGGTGTCGGGAGACTGTATACTGGGGAAGGTCCAGTGCGTCTTCAATTTCACAGACGCAAGGTTCTTCCTCCGAGGCTAGCAACAGGTTTAGCAACCTCAGTCTCGTCCCGTTGGATAACGTTTGGAGTAGTTCCTCCGCTTCCTCCCTTTTCACAACTCCCACCTCGTATGTAGATATGTAATTTCCTGCATATTCTAGATGAGCAAATAGTACTTTTCAAGGATCATTTAGTATTCTGATTGGGTAACCGATCTGATTATTGCCACTTGTGGTGGCTAGTAAGGGACCGTGATTTGTCTTGTTGTTAGTTTCCTAGACTACCTCTCCCAGCAGGGAATCGACCCTCTCTTCTATCTCGTTCCTTATCTCCCGAACTTTCTCGATCCCGGCTTCTCCCGGGTCGTCGAGGTCCCATTCGAGGTCCGTTCCTTCCCAGGTAGCTGGACAGACGCCCGTAGCCGAGCAGCCCATCGTGATGACGTAGTTACACCCTTCCAGCTCTCCCGGTTCGACCACTTTCGGCTCGTTTGAAGAAAGGTCGAAGCCTTTCTCTTTCATCGCTTCCACCACCACGTCGTGAACTGAATCCGCGGGATTCGTGCCTCCGGAAATGATATTTATCGGGAGGTCTTTTTCTTTTACTTTTCGTCGGGCAAAAGCGGCTGCCATCTGGCTTCTACCGGCATTCTGAACGCATATAAAGGCAATACACTGTTTTTCTTCAGTCATAATTCACTCCTTGGATTTTTTGACTTTATCTAGAGCTCAGATAAGTGAAAAGTTTTCTGAGCTTTACTTAACTTCAAACATGGGTAAAATCTTCTTCCTGAACAGGACTAAAACTAATGAACCAAGCAAAGCCGCTCCAAAGACGATCAACGTACCCACCAGGCTATTCATTAGCTCCGGAGCAAACAGGAAACTAACCGCAAGAGCCAGCATGAGCGTACCGCCGATCAGTTTCAGGGCTCTGCCGTGTTCCTCCTGGAGTTTGCTCGACTGCAGGGTAACACTGACCGTCCCAAATACCAGTAGTTCGTCCAGCAGGTAGATTACCATATAGATGAGGAAAAGGACCGCGAAAGTTGCCCCCGTTACCCCCTGGGTATTGAGAATCCCGGTCCAGACCACCGGGAAGCCGGCAGTGCAGGGTAGCTCGGCTAGGGTAATTCCCAGTGCCATAAGGACAGATGCTCCGACCAGCGCGGGCAGGGAGTGGCTCTTCTGGGTTAAGTTTCGGAATTTATCGGCTATTTTGGGCTTTACCCTCTCGGGGATGGTGAATGAAATACCTTCCTTAAACCAGAAATAGTCCTTGACGTTTACCAGCCCGAACGAGAAAGCTATGACCGCAACTAGGACACGGATCCAGAGCAGTTGACCGATGTACTGGAAAACACTAAATAGGCCCAGGATGAAAAGACCGTAGGCGGTTGCAGTTATCGCGAGAAATGTCAACCCTACTATAATGATCTTTTTCCGAGATTTCGTGTAGACCAACAACCCCAAAAGGAAAGTAAGGACCCACAAAGAACAGGGGTTAAATCCGTCTACAAACGCAATCAGGGCCGTTGACATAAAGGCCGGCATGGAAGATAGATCTACCGTTCCGATGAAGGGAAGATCGAGGGTTTCCTTCTGCCCCGGTCGGTCTATTCCCGCCACTGCTTCCTCTCCCTTGAGCTTGACCATCGGGTTTACGCAGCTGTTTTCGCTGCAGTACTCGACCTTTTCCTCTATTTGAGTAGCGATCTTTTCGGTAAACCCAACCCAGACGTCTTCTCCTATGAAGGTAGCCGGAACTCCTCGTATCTCTCTCCCGTATTCCTCCCCCATCTTCTTCATTAGTTCAAGGTTTTCCTGGTTGCTCCGGATTTCTTTATCCACCACCACGAGAGACGGGTACTTCTCCTGGAGTTCTTCAAGGAAGGGCTCCTCTTCGGCACAGTGTGAACAGCCCTTCATTTTAAAGAAGTAGAGGACCGTCTCGTTGTTGGTAGCACCGGCGGAAAAGGTATAGAGAGCTAACAAAATTACCACCATAAATACCACAAATAACTTCGAGCGGATCCTCGACGTCATCTATCCTGGAACCTCCTTTTCGCCGTCCCCGTGAGGGGGACCTTTTTTGCTAAAT
>JAGYME010000058.1 GCA_018400715.1 Candidatus Bipolaricaulota bacterium | reverse complement strand
GATCGTCTCAATTACGTCCTGAAAAGAGGGAAAGAGGTTCTCGGGAGTAAAGAGGCCGGTGACTCACCATACGTCCTGCTTCTAACCCCGGCGGGCCCACCAGCGAAATTGGGGGATATGTATCTACCAGAAAGGGTCGCCTTCGCCCGCGAGGCCGCCGATCTAAAAGACGAGCTTGCAAGTTTGTTCATCGACTCTCTCACCAGAACCCCAACCTATTCCGGCCTTCTCCGACAGGGCCTTGCCTATTACTTGCAAGAGGGGAACCTGGAAAGTCAGGCCCGTAACCTCCTGTCAGATGACAACTGGAAGCCTCTTGATGCCCTCGTTGTCAACGAGTCCTCTCCACGGGAAACTATCGTCGAGGCGGGCCTGCTCGTCGGTTATTTGATTCGAGAATACGGTACACGGACCTTCCGGCAAATCTACTATAGCACCACTCCCCTCGGAGGCGACAACTCGCTCAAGGGAACGTTGTTGCGTCTGATAGGAAAGGACCTAGAAACCGTCGAGAGGAATATGTTAAACGGACTAAGGCCGAACGACGGCTTAGAGGGTCCCGAGGAGTAGTTACTCGAAGAACCTGTTGCCTATTGCTTTGAGCACGTTCCTCGCCAGGCGAGCTTTGTCCTGGGTCGGAAACCTTTCCACTGCCCCCGACCGGAAGTAAAGAGTCCCCGAGAGTAACCTACTGCCTCCAGGTGAGTTACAATCGTCCGTATCCAACACAAATAGACCGTCGAGGTTGTTACCTTCCATAACCTCGTCCAGTGCCTCATCGTCCACCTCTCTCTCGGCGAGGAAGTCGATCAGGATCTGGGAACTCTCCTTGAGCTTGCCGAGCTTCTTAACCACGTCCGGGGCCTGCTTCAGCTTCAAGTCGAGTTTTTTCGTCAGCTCGTCGTCCTCGGGGCCACGCCGGACGACGGACCTCCAGTTGCTTACCTCGCCGCCCATAAGGATAACTTCGTAACCGGACACTTCCTCCATAAGCAGCGTATCCAGTTCCCTCAGGCTGTTAACACCAACCGCCCCCACTCCCGAAGGTGGGCGACCGCTGGAGGGACCGCTAACGAGCAAGACGTTGCCCCCCATTTCCTTCGCATGCTGTCCTAAATAAACTCCGAGGTTACTTTCACAGCCGGTCGTGATAAATCCATAGTCACCCAACGGTTCTCGGCCGGGGCCCGAGGTTACGAGTACGCGCTTGTCCTCAAACAGGGAGACCTCCTTCAGTATCTCCTCGATTTCCTTCAACACGTCCCCAGGAGGGACTTCAAGGTAACCCTCGCCTGCCTGAGATTTCCCACCCCCGGAGTGGGGCTCCAAAATATAGACGCCTCGATTTCTCAGTTCCTCCAAGTTCCGTTGGGCTACCTGACTGGAAAAGATCTCCCATTCCATCGAAGGAACGAGCAATATCGGGCCCGGATATCCGGCGGCCACTCTCGAGAGTAGGTCCCTCCCAAAGCCACCGGCAAACCTCCCCGTAAAATCATAAGAAGCAGGTGAGATAACGAGAAGGTCGGATCCGAGAGCGGCGGAGAAGTTATCGCTGACGTAGCTGTCTCCACCCAATATTCGCGACACGCCGGGAAGATCAAAGCTCTTTTTCCCTATATATTCGGTCACGCCTTCCGGAAGGATTACGTTAACCTCATAATCACGCTCAACCAGTCCCTTGATTAGGTCGACGCCTCTGTAAGCCGACTTGGTCTCAGTCACGCCCAGCGTTATCTCCACGCCTCGGTTCATATTTTTATCACCCATAGGTATCTTTAATAAATTAACGCCATCCGGGAGTTAAGTCAACTTAACAACCAATTAGGGTCCGTCCGAGGAAGATCGAAAAAATAGAAAAACAGAGGAAATTGGTCTGGATTTTATGGAAAAAATATGTATAATAATATTGATAGAAATTAAGCTAAAGAGATATTATTATATACCCACCACGGGTCCGCCTAGGTTGTTTGTCTGGCGTTTTGCTGCGAAGGTTAGCCTCCTTCCTCGCAGGTTTTTCGCCGGACGTATTACCATATAGACCTGGGCGGGTCCTACTTTTTATAGGGAACCCATAAACCAAACGGGTTATTAGGTTGGATTCCTTGTCTGGCCGAAAGCGGTATTTTATACTAATCTAGATTGAACTTGAGCGCCCTATTCCTCGACCTAACTGCTAGGGTTAGGGCCAATAAATGTAACAGTGCAGGGCTCCAGTCGGAATCGACTGGAACAGGCAGCCTTAACAGGAGTAAGTCCGTTTCAAGACCATTTATTCTTTCACCAGGAGGAATATGAAAAAAATACTGAAAAAGACCAAAGTCGGTACTGGTGTCTGGGAATACGAGATTGAAGCACCGTTGATTGCGGAATCAAATAAGCCCGGCCAGTTTATAATTCTACGTCTTCACGAGAAGGGCGAAAGAATACCCCTCACCATTGCCGACGCAAGCGTAGAGAAGGGCACCATCACCATAGCTGCCCAGAGCGCGGGTAAAACCACGACGGAATTAAACGACAAATACGGGGAGGAAGATTACATTCATGATCTCGCTGGCCCCCTTGGAAACCCCTCGGAAATCGAAAACTACGGAAACGTCGTCACCATTGGTGGAGGGGTGGGCATCGCGCTTATCTATCCCATAGCAAAGGCCCTGAAGGAAGCGGGAAACCACGTTACTTCCATCGTCGGCGCACAATCCGCAGAGAAGCTCTTCTACGAGGACAAGATCGGCGGAGTAAGTGACGAGTTGATAATTACTACGGACGACGGGTCCGTTGGTCGCAAGGGGTTTACCAGCGACGCATTCGAGGACGTCCTCAATGAAAGGACAATTCATAAGTCGTGGGCTATCGGACCAGTAATTATGATGAAGGTCTGCAGCGAAGTAGCAAGCAAATACGATACGGAGTTAATCGTGAGCCTAAACACGATAATGGTAGATGGAACGGGAATGTGTGGAGGATGCAGGGTGGAAGTCGGGGATAAGGCAAAGTTCGCCTGCATCAATGGGCCCGAGTTCAAAGCGGATCGCGTTGACTTTGACGTATTGTTACAGCGTAACCAGACCTACGTAGAAGAAGAGAAGTGTGCTTTAGATAGATATCTTGAAGAGGAGTAATTATGGACATCAAAGAAGATCAAATACCAATGAGAGAGCAGGATCCGGGGGAGCGCAGGAAGAACTTCAAAGAAGTTCCCCTTGGATACTCTAAAGAAGAGGCAATCGAAGAGGCCAATCGCTGCCTGCAGTGCGACCCAGCCCCCTGCATAACCGGATGTCCTGTCGAAATCAACATTCCTGAATTTATCCGGCATATACGCGAAGAGGACTTTCAGGGAGCGATAGATACCATCAAGGAGACAAACAACCTTCCCGCCGTCACGGGCAGGGTCTGTCCCCAGGAAGAGCAGTGCCAGGAAAAATGCGTGATGGGGCGGAAGTGGGACCCCATCGCAATCGGAAGGCTGGAGAGGTTCGCCGCCGAATGGGAGAGGGACCAAGGTGCGGAAACGCCGAAAGTTGAAAAGTCCACGGAAGGCAAGGTCGCAATAGTGGGTTCCGGACCATCCGGCCTCACGGCAGCATCGGACCTCAAGAAGATGGGTTACGAGGTAACGGTATTCGAACAGTTTCACCAACCCGGTGGTGTATTGGTTTACGGCATCCCTGAATTCAGGTTGCCTAACGATATCGTAGATGGAGAGGTTGAAACACTGGAAACCATGGGCGTAGAGGTTGAGAGGAACACCGTAGTGGGTCGGCTATTCACCGTCGACGACCTCCTCGAGGGCAATAAAGTTGACGAATACGACGCGGTCTTTTTGGGAACGGGAGCAGGCCTTCCCTGGTTTCTCGGCCTCCCGGGCGAAAACCTTAACGGAATCTACTCTGCCAACGAATTCCTTACCCGGGTGAACCTGATGAAGGCATTCAAGTTCCCCGAATACGATACTCCCGTTAAAGTTGGAAAGAGGGTCGCAACGATTGGCGGAGGAAACGTCGCCATGGACTCGGCCAGGACGGCACTCAGACTGGGCGCGGAGAAATCAATGATTATCTACCGCAGATCCGAAGAACAGATGCCGGCCAGGGACGAGGAGATAGAACACGCCAAGCAAGAGGGAATAGAGTTCCACCTCCTGCGCAACCCGAAACGCTTCATCGGCGATGACGGTCAGGTAAAGAAAGTTGAAGTTGTCAAGATGGAACTCGGTGAGCCGGACAGTTCGGGTAGGCCGCGACCGATACCGATCGAGGGTTCAGAATACGAAATTCCCGCCGATGACGTAATTATGGCGATCGGTACCTCGCCCCACCCTCTAGTTCCGCGGACGACGTCCGGGCTGGAGACGAACGACAGAGGGACGATTAACGCTGACGAAAACGGACGCACGACCAAACGGGGAGTCTGGGCCGGAGGCGACATCGTTACCGGCGCAGCCACCGTAATCAAGGCAATGGGAGCTGGCAAGACAGCAGCCAAGGATATCGACAGATGGCTTGCAAACGGAAAAGGTTGGCGGTCCGACCTCGACGAGGATAGAGAAGACGAATAGAGATAAACCGTCTAATAACATCAACCGCCAGAAGAATATATAAGAGGGGGATAGATATTTTCCCCCTCTTTGTTATTTGTCAGAGAGGGTCCACTCGTCCCCCACGATAAAGAAGAGTCCGGCAAGGGTCTTTCCGTCCTTAATTCCCCCGTTTCTCGCTTTATTTAATACTTCGCTTAGGTTGAATTTCCCGACAACCAAGTTCTCGCCCTCAGGCCTATCGACTTCGTCCTCGCTAAGGGGGGTTAAGTCACGGGCAAGAAAAAGGCTCAGGCATTCGTCCGAGTACCCCGGTGAGGTGTACAAATCAGTCAGTTTCGTTAGCGTGGACGGCTGCAAGTAAGTCTCCTCAATTAACTCGCGCCTGGCACAACCTTGGAGAGTTTCTCCATCCTCCAAAGTACCTGCCGGCAACTCCCACGTAGCTTCCCCCACGGGATACCTGTATTGCTTTACGAGCGCTATCTCGTAATCCCCCTTAGTTTCGATTACGGGGATAACTACGACCCCGCCCGGATGATGGACGACCTCCCTTAGGCCCCTCTCCCCCGTGGCCAACTCCACCCCGTCGCTACTAACCTGGAGTAGGTTTCCGGTAAAAACTATCTCACCTTCAACCCTCTTCTCCTTCAGGTTCTTCTCGCTCGCCTTCTTGCCCATACCTTCTCTCGCCTTCCTTTCCAGCCCAAGTCACTCACTTTATGTACCCGTACCCCCTTTTCAGGGCTTCGCCGTTAGACTCGATGAACCGCTCCTTGCCCATATCCGTGAGAGTTAGCTCCATACCTCTAACCACGTCTTCAAGGTCAATACCTTCCGTAAACTTCGCCCAGGCGCCAAGCGCCACCATGTTAATAGCCTTCTGATTGCCGATTTCCTGAGCAATTTCGTTCAGCGGTACCCCCGCGACCGTAACGTTATCCCTCTCTTCCGGCTCGTCTACCAGTGATGTATTTACAACTATCAACCCATCCTCCCCCACGGTCCCTTTAAACTTATCTAGAGAAGGCGGGTTCATCGCGATCAGCGCTGATGGGTTGTCTACGATTGGAGAGCCGATGAGTTCGGAAGATATGATCGCGGTACAGTTAGCGGTCCCACCTCTCATTTCCGGGCCGTAAGAGGGCAACCAGGTTACCTGAAATCCCGTTTCCATACCCGTCCGGGCAAGGATCTTGCCTGCCAGGATAACGCCCTGACCACCAAACCCGGATATAACCGTTGAGTAGTCTTCCATAGTATACCCCCTCAACCTCTATCGATGATATCGCCCAGCGGATAAACGGCCTCGACCTCGTCCTTTATTCTCTCGACTGCCTCTACTGGATCTAACCCCCAGTTTATCGGGCAGGCAGAAAGAATCTCTATCAGAGAGTAGCCCTTTCCTTCGATCTGGTTCCTGAAACCCTTTACTATCGCTTCCTTCGCGGACTTAATTCTCGGCACGTCGTAAACCGCCTGACGGGTGATGTAGGTCGGCCCATCCAGTCTGGCCAACATTTCCGACATCTTGATCGGGTACCCAAAGTCCTTCGCTTTTCTGCCGCCTGGAGTAGTTGTGGTCTTCTGACCTATCAGCGTCGTGGGAGCCATCTCCCCCCCTGTCATCCCGTAGAGGGTGTTGTTGATGAAGAACACGGTAATGTTTTCCCCGCGATTGGCCGCATGAACGGAGTTGTTGGTCCCGATCGAGGCAAAATCTCCGTCTCCCTGATAGGCGAACACGGTCTTATCCGGCCTTGCCCGCTTTATTCCCGTGGCCACGGCTGAAACCCGACCATGTGGAGGCTGCACTACATCTATGTCAAACCACTTATATAAGAAAACAGAACACCCCACGGGCGCCGTCCCTATAGTCTCTTCCTGAATTCCCAGTTCATCTATAGCCTCCCCTATCAGCCGGTTTATTATTCCATGATGACAGCCGGGACAGTAACTGAAATGTGTATCGTTCATGCTGTCCGGCTTGCCTACTACCTTTGTCATGTCCTTTTTCTTTACGGAAGTGGCTTTATCAGACATATTGCTTAACCTCCTCGAGTATTCCTCCCGGAGTGGGTACTACTCCACCGACCTCTCCGTAGAACGGAGTTTCGGTGCCGGACTTCACGGACAATCTTACGTCCTCGACCATCTGGCCGGAGTTCATTTCGACGGTCAACACCGTGTCAACCCTCTTACTCAACTCGTTCAACTGCTCACCGGGAAACGGCCAAACGGTAATTGGCCTAAACAGACCGATCTTTAACCCATCTTCCTGGGCCAGACGAATCGTCGACTTCACTATTCTGGCCACGGTACCAAACGCAGCGATGACGACCTCTGATCCTTCGACGTTTACTTCCTCGCTCCGGACTTCCTTCTTTTTGATCTCCTCGTACCTTTCAAACCGGGCAAGATTCATGGCCTTTAAGTCCTCGCCTCCGAGAGCAAAACTCTTGATGACGTTGCCCTTTCTACCTTGCGCGCCTGTCGTCGCCCAGGGCTTTTGAGGAATTTCTTCGCGGTCTTTCCGTTCGGGTAACTCGACTGGCTCCATCATCTGCCCAATCATCCCGTCCGCCAGGACGGTTACCGGGGTCCGATACTTATCGGCAAGGTCGAAAGCATCGTACGTCAGCTGAGCAGCCTCGGGCACTGTAGATGGAGCGAGGGTGATTGTGTGATAATCACCGTGACCCCCGCCCTTTGTCGCCTGGAAGTAATCTCCCTGAGCCGGCTGTATATTTCCTAACCCCGGCCCACCCCGCATAATGTTGACGATCACGGCCGGAAGGTTAGCTCCTGCGAGGTAGGATATCCCTTCCTGTTTTAGGCTGATTCCCGGACTGCTCGAAGATGTCATGGTCCGTTCCCCCGCCGAAGCAGCGCCGTAAACCATGTTAATCGCTCCGATTTCGCTCTCTGCCTGGAGGAAGGTACCACCTTCGACCTCGGGCATATGAACCGCCATCCATTGTAACAGCTCCGCCTGAGGAGTAATCGGGTAAGCAAAGTAATTTTTGCAACCCGCCCTGATGGCAGATTCAGCGATTGCCTCGTTCCCTCGCATCAATTGCATCTCACCCATCAGGCCACCCCCTCTTCTTCGAAACGGTATACCGTTAACGCCATGTCTGGGCAGACGATTCCGCAAAAACCACACCCAACACAGTCGTCGGGATCGGCAAACTCCACGTAATTATAGCCATCAGAGTTAAACTCGCCTGAAAAATCCAGGACGTCCTTTGGACAGGCGTTTATACAGAGCCCACAACCCTTACAGCGCTCACGATCAACGTCTACTTGACCCCTCAGCATTCTAACCCCCTCCTCCAGTTATTGGGCTAGGGAACCCAAAAGTCTTTGTCGAGCCTCTCCTTGCGGTGTTTCTTGACCACTTTAAGTTTCTCGTCCACCTCGTCGAACCATTCTTCCATCCGGTCGGAGACCTTCTCCTCCTCCGAGTGGTCTGAACCTCCGTTTCTCTCGGTGGAAACGTTTTTTAAGTACTTATCGGGCTTTTTCAGGTACTTCTCCTGGCTGAAAAGTTGAATAATTGACAGTTTTATCCGTTCGCCGTCGGACTGCTCCTTGACCTCTACCTTTACCTCGGACCCCTTCTTGATCCGAGATACGTCTACTTCTCCTTCGCAGTCACGTGCCGCAAACCCCTTTACCTCGTTTCTCAACTCGACGACGAACCCCTCGTCCTTGACGGATCTGACTATACCCGAAGCTTTTTCTCCTGGCTTTAATTCCATATATATCACCATTTCCTTGATTTATCCGTCGGGCTCACCTTCATTATAAGTCCCCCTTGATCTTACTTCAAAAAAAGCTGATATGTCAGTTATAAACAGGGTTAGGGCAATAATTACGATCTAAACAAAACTACCGTTACGGGTATCCTTTGTCCCGAGAAGAGGATCCTTACCTTAAATCAGTTGAATTATCGAAAGCCAGACTGGAAAATGTAAGATGAATATTCTGCAGGTGTTCTTGGTTCACGTTTCTGTTCCGTCAAGGATAATTACCGGCAATCAGGGGGATTATGAAAATAGGGTTCGTAACGGGAGGTTACCTCCCCGCTCCGGGGGGCGTAGCTACCTCAGTAGTTAACTTCTCCAAACAACTCGAAGGACTGGGACATGAAGTCTTCGTTTTTTGCCCCGAATACCCTGAAGAGGTTGTCGAAAACAATGACCCACAGACCGTGATCCGGATTCCATCTTATTACAGCCCGCTGCTGAAGGACTTCAGGCTCACCGATCCATTTCAAGCTGCAGCGACTTTTCGGAAGTACTTCGAGGGTCTGGATATCGTTCACGTCCACCTGCCAACCATTATGAGCCTGCCCGCAAGGTGGCTGGCAAGTTACTACGACGTCCCCCTGTTCTTTACGTATCACACAAACCTTGAACTCTACATCAGTCACTACGTTCCTGGAATTCCCGATAACGTCTCCAGGGCAGCAACAAGGTTTTATACCTATCGAGAAACCAGGACCGGAGAAAAGATGTTCGTCCCCTCAACGGACATGAAGAAGCTGTTGAACCGATATAACCTGGACCTCCCCATCGAGGTACTCCCATCGGGAATCGACATCGATATGTACACCGAGAGGGCCAAAGAGGCCGAACGAGGCCTTAAACGGAGTTTGAGAGAGCAGTTTGGAATTGACGAATCCGAAAAGATACTGCTCTACGTCGGTCGCGTGGGCAGCGAGAAGAACGTCGAGTTCCTCCTGGAGGCCTTTGATCTAATCGCAGAAAAGTGTCCGAAAGCTCACCTCGTCATAGTCGGCGGGGGAAGAGGCCTGGGAAAGATCCTCGCCCTTGTCAGCAAACTTCACCAATCACGCCGCGTACACTTTACCGGGTACGTGGAGGACGAGGGGATACTCGCAGGTTATTACTGCGAAGCCGACCTGTTCATGTTTGCTTCACTTACGGAGACGCAGGGACTAGTAGTTGCGGAGGCTCTTGCCTCATCTACTCCGGTCGTCGCGGTGAATGCACCCGGCGTTAGAGACGTACTCGGCGACAAAAAAGGAGGTTACCTGGTAGATCTGGACCTGGAAGAGTTTAGCGGCAGGGCAATAGAACTTCTAAGTGACGAGGAACTCCTCGGCCACAAGAGCGAGGAAGCGCTTGAGGTGGCAAAGAACTTTTCCGTGCGGAAGTTCACGAGGCAGATGCTGGAAAGTTATCAGGAAGCGCTGAAAAGAAAAACGGGCTCAGGAAAACCTGAACCCGCCGACGGTTAGCTCAATATATCAAATCTCTGATTATTTGTTACAGGTTTCGCCTCTTTTCCTCAGCCTTTTTTCTCAGCCGATAACTTGCTTCTTCGAGGTAATGTTCCCTGCATACCTGCCTAAGTATCGAACTTTTTGACCTAAGATGTCTTCTTTCTTTCACTTTAATCCCTCCTCTGGTAATTAATACTCTTTAAGTTATTTATAGTTTAAGGATTAAATAATAATATTCAAGTCTAAATATATAAATTAAGAAAATTTATTTTTAGATTTATAGGTCAATGGAAAGGATACCAAAAATTCGGGGAAGATGAAAAAATACGTCGCCTGTAAATGCAACCCTCTTCAGGGGAGGATTCCTTCCGCTGGAAACCTAGCAGATTAAAGGTAGCCGAGGCTCTCCATGCGTTTCTGGATCTCTTCGTCCTTCTCGGAACCACGGCGGGACTCGTAGAAGTCCCTAGCCTGATAGAACTCGGGCTCCCTCGAAGACACTCCCTGGATCACTTCACCGTCCATCTGTTCGGGAACCGGATAGGAATTCAAGTTGAGCAGTGTCGGCGCGATGTCCATAAGGGAAGCGTCCTGGGTCCGCGACTCGACGC
>JAGYME010000057.1 GCA_018400715.1 Candidatus Bipolaricaulota bacterium | reverse complement strand
GCAGCTGTATTGGCGTACCGGTAGCCCTCCTCGTCCCGATGGTTATGATTATACGAAAAAGGACTGAAGATGGAAATAAGGGCTGAAACCCGGGCCCGAGGGTATTTTGTCAGCCGACGGCCCCTCTTGCTAAACCGCTGTTTGGGTAACTATAATTGAACACAATTGGGAACTTGGAGGTGCGATTCAATGGTAGAAAAGGGAACATTTAAGGTAAAAAGTGGACTGGCCGAGATGCTGAAGGGCGGCGTGATTATGGACGTCGTCAACGCTAAACAGGCAAGGATCGCGGAGGACGCCGGCGCAGTTGCGGTAATGGCGCTGGAAAAGGTCCCCGCCGATATCCGTCAGGAGGGCGGCGTGGCCCGCATGGCAGATCCGCAAAAGATAAAAGAGATAATGGATGAGGTCTCGATTCCGGTGATGGCGAAGGCCAGGATCGGTCACTTTGTCGAAGCCGAGATCCTGGAGTCGCTCGGGGTCGACTACGTCGACGAGTCCGAGGTGCTGACGCCCGCTGACGAGGAAAACCACATAGACAAGTGGAAGCTGGACGTCCCCGTCGTCTGTGGCGCGAGAAGCCTCGACGAGGCCGCCCGACGGATAGGAGAAGGCGCGGCGATGATTCGGACCAAGGGCGAGGCGGGTACCGGCAACGTAGTTGAAGCCGTCAGACACATGCGGCGGATCAACTCGCAGATCAGGGAGCTGGTCAACACCCCGGACGAGGAATTGATGAGTTTTGCCAAAGAACTACGTGCGCCCCGCGACATACTCCGCGTGATCGCGGAGGAGGGACAGCTGCCCGTGGTAAACTTCGCGGCCGGCGGTATCGCAACGCCCGCGGACGCGGCCCTGATGATGAAGTTAGGTGCCGACGGCGTGTTCGTCGGCAGCGGGATCTTCAAGTCTCAGGAACCCGAACCCCGGGGCAGGGCGATAGTCGACGCGGTGACATACTACGACGACCCGGAGACGCTGGCGGAGATCTCGGAGGACCTGGGAGAGCCGATGGTTGGCATCAACATGGAAGACATGACTGACGAGGACTATATCCAGACGAGATAAATCATGAAGGTTGGAATTCTCGCCCTTCAGGGCGACTTTCGCGAGCACGAGGCGGTCTTCGCCGCGATGGGCGTGGAGACCGAATACGTCAGACGGCCCGAGGAACTGGAGAAGGTAGACGGACTGGTGATACCCGGCGGTGAGAGCACGGCTATCTCCAAGCTTCTGAAGAAGTGGGGGCTATTCTCCCCGTTGCAGAGAAGGGCCAGGGACGGGTTTCCCGTCTTCGGTACCTGCGCCGGGATGATATTGATGGCGGTGGAGGTATCCAACACGGTTCCTACGCTGGAACTGATGGACATCTCCGTCGACCGCAACGCCTACGGAAGACAGATTGAGAGCTTTGAAGGCGAGTTGTCGATTAACGGTACGGACTCACCGTTATCTGACGAGGCAGTAACCGGGGTGTTTATTCGCGCCCCGCAGGTTAGCGAGGTCCGCGACGGGGTAGAGGTCCTGGCGACACACGAGGGGCTTCCCGTGCTCCTGCGTCAGGACAACCTGCTGGCTGCTACTTTTCACCCTGAGTTGACCGATAACAGAGGAATTCATAGGTATTTTATTGACCAATTAGTCGGGAGTTAGAGAAAAGGATTGTGAATACAATTACAAACCCTTATCATTAACCCGGTAAGAAACCTGTAAGAATCCCCGCACAAGATTGTTACAATAAGAGTAGATTACGACGGATAAATTACCGATAGGTAAGACGAAATCACGGGTGAGGCCCGAATTTCTGAGAATTAATATATCCCAAAAACTGGAGGTATTATTATTATGGCAAAAGTTGGAATAAACGGATTTGGTCGAATCGGTCGCGCGTACTTTCGGATTGCGGCAAATGACCCGAACATCGAAGTCGTAGCGATAAACGACATCCAGCAGAGTCCCCGGCAGGCGGCATATCTCCTGCGTTACGATTCTGTATACGGTAGGTTTGACGGAGACGTAGACTACAACGACGACGGTCTGGTAGTAAATGGTGAAGAGTATCCGATTCTGTCAATCAGTGAACCGGCCGAGCTCCCGTGGGACGACCTCGACGTAGACGTCGCCCTCGAGTCGACCGGCGTGTTCAGGGAATACGAAGGCGCTGAGGGCCACCTGGAAGCGGGTGCCGCGAAGGTCCTCATGTCCGCGCCTCCCAAGGGTGACAGGGCAGAGGAGATTCCTCAGCTCGTCTGGAAGGTAAACGAAGAGGTCTACGGCGCGGACGAACACGACATCGTCGCCGCGGCGTCCTGTACGACTAACAGCCTCGCCCCGCTGGCCAAGCTGGTCAACGACGAGTACGGAATCGAGAGCGGCTTCCTGACGACGATCCACTCCTACACGAGTTCACAGCTGATCGTTGACGGACCCTACTCCTGGAACAAGGCGAGCAGAGGACGTGCTGCCGCGGAGAACATCGTCCCCACGACCACCGGTGCTGCCACGGCGGTAACCAAGGTCATTCCCGAGTTGAAGGGAAAGATGGACGGAATGGCAATGCGGGTCCCGACCCCGTCAGGCTCGGTAACTGACTTCGTCGCCAAGATCGGCAAGGAGACGACCGTAGACGAGCTGAACGACAAGGTCGTCGAATACGCGGAAGGGAAGATGAAGGGAGCGCTGGGATGCACTTACGACCCGATAGTATCCAGGGACATCCTCGGCCAACCTTACTCTTCGTTGGCTGCCCTGACTAACACGGACGTCGTTCAGGGTAACCTGATCAAGCTGATCGCCTTTTACGACAACGAATGGGGCTACACCAGCAGGCTAATCGACCTTACGGAATACATACTGTAGCCCGGGTTAGAAACCAAAAGGTAGACTGGCTTGGATTACAAATCACTAAAAGATTATTTGGGGAGGATTGGATATTCAGTCCTGGATATCTTCTTTCCTCCCCATTGTTATTTGTGTGAAACCCCCCTAGATTGCCACCAGTACATCTGTGATGACTGCAAAGCCCGGTTCGAGAGGATAACCCCTCCCGTTTGCAGGAAGTGTGGCGCCCCGACATCCAGGCCCGGACGCCTCTGTTACGATTGCGTCGCCGGAGGCCGGGAGTTCTTTCTGGCCCGATCGTTTGGCCTTTATCGTCCCGGCGGCCTCCTGGCGGAGACGATCACCGGGTTGAAGTACAAAAAGGAAAAGGCCCTGGCCAGGGAACTTGGCCCCCTTCTCGCCCGGGGCGTTACCGGCGAGCTGGCAGAAAAGGCCGAGGCTATTACCTTCGTTCCCTTAAGCAGGAGTAAGCTCAAGGAGAGGGGGTTCAACCAGGCAAAGCTGCTCGCTCAAGCCCTCTCGGGCGAGGTCGACCTCCCGGTAATCGATGCCCTGGTCAAGACGAGGGAAACGGGACCCCAGGCTGAACTGGACAGGAGCGAGCGGCTGGTAAACGTAGAGGGTAGCTTCGAACCCCGCGGGCCGATAGATTACGGATCGGTCCTCCTGGTCGACGACGTCTTTACCACCGGGTCGACGGCGACCGAGTGCAGCAGGGCGTTGAAGGAGGGAGGGGCGGAGAAGGTTTACGTCGTTACTGTGGGGAGGAGTTACTCGAAGGGGTTAACGGGTTAATGGGTTGATTGGTTAATTGGGGGTTAGGATCTAGGATTTAGGGATTAGGATTTAGGTTGGTCTGTAAGCGGGGGTTGGCGCGGTTAGCGAGGTACCAGGTAACAGGTATCCGGTACCAGTTTTTCGGTGTGAGCGGTCGAGGTCTTTGGCGATAGCAACGGGTTCACCCGTGGGGTCATGTTTGGTATAAGGGTAAACCGAGTTGCCTTGGTATGTGCGACGTAGCCGTTCAGCTAGTTTGCCCATACCGAATAAATTGCGTCAACATTTATAGAAATCACCCAACACCATTATTTAAGACAGTGACGGGTAACGTGTAACGTGTAATGGGTGACGGGTTAATGGGGTCCAGGATATAGGATTTAGGATTCAGGGGGTAGGGGTTGGGTTGGCCGGTGAGCAGACGTTGGCCGGGTTTAAGAGGTACCAGTTGCCAGGTACCAGGTACCAGTTTTTCGGTGGTAGTGGTTGGGATTCATTGGCGATGTGATAAAACTAAAACAAACGCTGATTGGTTTTTGACTGCGGACTGCGGACTTCGGACGGTTTATTGAAAAGCAAAGGCCCCTTGCTTAGAATTACCCAGTTTAAACCCACGAGGTGTTTCCTTTGTTTGATTCTCTCACAGGTAAACTAACAGACATATTGGATGACCTTAGAGGAAAGGGCAAGCTAAACCGGGAGGACGTGGAAGACGCCCTCAAGCAGGTCAAGTTGGCCCTGCTGGAGGCCGACGTCAACTACAAGGTAGTCAAGCAGCTGACCGAGAGGATCAAGGAAAAGGCCGTCGGGGAAGGGGTAATGGAAAGTTTAACCCCCGGCCAGCAGGTGGTTAAGGTCGTCAGGGACGAGCTGGCCGAGGTTATGGGCCACGAACGGAGTGAGCTGCACCTCGAATCGGACCTCCCGGTGATCATGATCGTCGGGCTCCAGGGAAGCGGTAAGACGACCACCTGTGGAAAGCTGGCCAGGACGCTGAAGAAGGACGGCCACAGGCCGACCCTCGTTGCCGCGGATACTTACAGGCCAGCGGCAATAGACCAGCTGGAGAAGCTCGGCGGAGACCTGGACGTACCAGTATATACCGACCGCGAGAAGAAACCCGAGGAGATCGCCCGCCTGTCGAAGCAGGAGGCGAAGGATAAGGACTCTGACGTGCTCATAGTCGACACGGCGGGAAGGCTGCAGATAGACGAGGAGATGATGGACGAGCTCGTCAGGTTGAAGGGAGAGCTCGGTCCGGACGAGATACTGCTGGTCGCCGATGCCCTCACCGGCCAGGAGGCCACCTCGATTGCAAACGAGTTTGACGACAAGCTCGGGGTAACCGGCATCATTTTGACCAAGATGGACGGTGACGCCCGTGGAGGTGCCGCCCTGTCCATGGTGCAGGTAAGTGGCAAACCCGTAAAGTTTGCCGGCACGGGTGAGAAGCTCGATCAGCTCGAACCCTTCTACCCGGAGCGCCTCGCCGGACGGATTCTCGGCATGGGTGACGTCCTCTCGCTCGTAGAGAAGGCGGAGCAGGAGATGGACCAGAAGAAGGCCGAGGAGCTGGAGGAGAAGATCAAGAAGAAGCAGTTTACTCTCCAGGACTTCCTCGATCAGCTGGACGAGGTCAGGAACATGGGCACCATCGGTGAGATACTGGACAAGATCCCGGGCATGAGCGGCAAGGTAGACGACATGGACCTTGAAGGCAATGAGATAGATAGGATCGAGGCGATCATCAACTCGATGACGCCCGAGGAACGGGCCAATCCCAAGATTATCGATGGAAGCAGAAAGAGACGGATTGCCCGGGGAAGCGGGTGCGAGGTAAGCGAGGTCAACGACTTGTTGGAACGGTTTAACAAGGTTAAGAAGATGATGGACAACATGGGAAGCTTGCAAAAGAAATTAGGAGGCTTGCCCGGAGGACTAGGAATATAACTTACAACTTGAGGAGGAAAAGATGAGTGCACGGATTAGGATGAAAAAGACTGGAAAGAAGGGTCAACCCTATTTTCGCATAGTTGTGCTGGACCGCTCAAGGTCCAGGGACACGGAAGTGCTGGACGACATCGGCTTTTACAACCCGAGACCGGACCCCAGGGACATTCGATTGGACACGGAGAAGGCGTACGAGTGGCTGAAGAAGGGTGCCGAGCCGTCACAGACCGTCCGTGAGATATTCTCCAAAGAAGGGTTGATGGAGAAGCTCCACGAAGAGAAGTATGGCTAGGCCAGATGTTGCTCGATCTCATAAACTACCTGGTCGAGCCGCTCCTTGACCACCCAGAGGATCTCAACGTAGATCACCTAGATACAGAAGACGTCGACATTTTCCTTATCTCGGCCGCGGAGAGCGACCGTGGTTACCTCCTGGGAAGGGAGGGGAACACGGCCGACGCCCTGAGAGCGTTGGTTCAGCGGGCCGGTAAGATTACCGGCCGTGACGTCGTGATCGACATTTTGGACTGACCGAATATGATCTTTGACTTGCTAACCATATTTCCCGAGATGGTCCGGGGGTTTCTGAACCAGGGTGTCGTCGCCCAGGCCCGAGCCAACGGGAAGATAAAGGTTGGGATCTGGAACTTGAGGGACTTCGCCAGGGGTCCCCACGACAGGGTCGACGACCGTCCCTACGGTGGAGGGCCGGGCATGGTCATGAAGCCGGGACCGTTCTACAGGGGCGTGCGGGCGATAAGGGCCGGCCGCGGAGGCGGCAGGGTCATCCTGCTCAGCTCCAGAGGGGAGTTGATCGATCAGGATACCTTCCGCCGGTTGTCGGAGGAGGACAATTTAATCCTCCTTGCCGGACGGTACGAGGGGGTTGACGAGAGGGTGTTAGAGGTCTGCGACGAACGGCTCTCGCTGGGCAACTTCGTCCTGTCGGGCGGAGAGATCCCGGCCGCGGCGATAATCGACGGGGTGAGTCGCTTGGTGGAAGGCGTGCTGGGCAACGAGGACTCCGCGGAGACCGACTCCTACCAGCGGGGAGACATGCTGGGACACCCGCAGTACACCAGGCCCCGTGAGTTCGAGGGAATGGAGGTCCCGGAGGTCCTGCTGAGCGGAAATCACGCCAGGATAGACGAGTTCAGGCGCCGCCAGGCACTGCGAGCGACGAGGGAACTGAGGCCCGACCTGCTGGAGGAGGACTGAAGGATGGGGAACCTGTACATAGGGTTGTTGCACTACCCGATGAGAAACCGCCGGGGCGAGATCGTGACGACGTCGATGACGAGCATGGACGTCCACGACATCGCCAGGTCGGCCAGGACCTATGGCGTGGCCAACTACTACGTCATCACGCCGATGAAGACTCAGCGGGAGATAGCGCGCAGGCTACGGGGATACTGGACCGAGGACGAGAGAAAGCGGGAAAACAGCAACAGGGGAGAAGCCTTGGAATTGGTCCTCGTTTTAGATAAACTTGAGGAAAGTATTCTGGATATAGTAGATAGGGAGGAGAAGGACCCCCTCCTGGTTGGCACGTCCGCGAGGGAATTTTCCGTGCCCCAAATTACTTACGAGGAAGGAAGGGAGAAGATCGAGGAGGGTCCGCGGCCCGTGTACCTGTTGTTCGGTACGGGGTGGGGCATGAGCGACCAGCTGATCGAGGGGCTTGACTACCTGCTGCCTCCAATCGAAGGATACGGCGACTTCAACCACCTGTCGGTGCGTGCTGCCGTTGCCATAACCCTCGATAGGTTACGGGGAGAGTACTGAGGTTCTGGACACTAGCTGAAGGAGATAAGAGGTTGAGACGAGCAAGGTAATACACGAAATACAGGAGTTGATTACGATGGACGACTTTATGAGCAAGGTTGAAAGCGACTTTGTCAGGGACGACATCCCGGAGATGAAGCCGGGGGACAAAATACAGGTTCACGAACACGTACAGGAAGGATCAAAGAAGAGGGTCCAGGTATTTGAGGGAGTCCTCCTGAAGAGAAGCGGGAGCGGCGCCAGCGCCATGATAACCGTGAGGAAGGTCTCCTCGGGGATCGGCGTGGAGAAGACCCTGCCGTTGAATTCTCCAAAGATCGAGAAGATAGAATTAGTTAAACAGGGAACCGCGAGACAGGCAAAGCCGTACTACATCAGGAGAGATAGGAGGTACTGAGCGAGAGCTCCCGTATGCCATCCGACCGCAACGACAAGAAACACAAGAAACCCTATAGCGCCAGGCTGTTAAGCCTGCTCGGGATTAGCACCAGCAGGACGGTTGACTATATTTTAGAGTGGGTCGACGTCCTGGCGGTTGCCGCGCTGTTTGCCTGGTTGATAATGTCGTTCGTTACGGTCAGGATGAGCGTTCCTACCGGCTCGATGAAACCGACGATCGAGCCCCACGATAGTTTCTTCGTCGACAAAGTCAGCTATTACTTCCGGGAACCGAAGGTAGGGGACATTGTCGTCTTCTGGCACCACCGGGACGATGGCACGAAGACCCGCTACGTCAAGAGGTTGATCGCCAGGGGCGGGGATACTGTCGAGATAAAGGGCGGAAACCTCTTCCTCAACGGCGAGGAACTGACCGGCCCCAAGTTCGACCACTATTACTGGGCCGAGGGTGACTACGGCGTCGGGAAGACCGAGGTCCCCGAAGGCAAGTACTACGTCCTGGGCGATAACAGTTCCAACAGTTTCGACTCCCGTTTCTGGGGTTTCGTCGACAAGTCCTGGTTCATCGGCGAACCCTACCTGCGCGTCTGGCCGCTACCGCGGTTTGGGATTATTAATTAAGTCCAAAGTCCAAAGTCGACTACGTAACAGCGTCACTCATATTTATTGGGATATTTCTGACTTACAACCGTTAATTTGGTAAATTGGTTAATTGGTTGACTGGTTAATTGGTTGACTGGTTAATTGGTGAATTGGGTAACGGGTACCGGGGTGCTAGATGCTAGGTATCCGGTTTCCTGCATCAGGACGCGGGACGCTGAATTGACTGCGGACCGCGGACTGCGGACTGAAAACCGCGAACTTGTCTTTTGACACGTGACCCTCGATGCATGATACTCGACCACTAACCACAAACCACAAACTGAGAACCAACTTACGTGCATTCGTTACGATATCCCCTATAATACACCTACCACTTCACGGGAGGGTGTGGGGAACGTGTCGGACCTTATCGACTTTGACGTAAAACTTTCCGAACGTCACGGCGTTCTTGCCGGCCTGGACGAGGCCGGGCGGGGTGCTCTGGCCGGGCCCGTATTCGTCGGCTGTGCCTCCATCGACTTTTATAAGGTCGACCTGGTCGATGACGTCGAACTGAACGAGATCAACGATTCCAAACAACTCACCGAAAATAACCGCGAAAATCTCTTTAATTATCTGGCGAAAAACGTTAACGTTCATATCGGGGTTGGGCAGGCGAGCAACGAGGAAATCGACGAGGTCGGAATCAACCCTGCCGTTAGCCTTGCCGCAACCAGGGCAATTGCCTCTCTAGGTATAGAGGTAGACTGCCTGATCTTTGACAGAGGAATAAATTACGAGGGTGACCTGGACCACCGAGAGTTCAAGAAGGGCGACGAAAAGTCTCTTCACGTCGCGGCTGCGTCGGTCCTGGCCAAGGTCGGCCGGGATAGGTATATGAGGAAAGCCGCGGAGCGAAACGAGGGGTACGGCTGGGTAAAAAACGTCGGTTACGGGACGGCCGAACATAAGGAAGGGGTAAGGAGATTCGGCCCTACACCTCTACATAGAAAAAGCTATAAATTGACGTGATTTTGTTTGCTATAGTATAATCGCAATGTTATAATGCTTTAGATGGCTTTAGTTAACCTATTTAATGGACTGAGGTCATGAATTTAAAGATAATTGTCAGAGGTATGGATATCGTAAGAAATTTGTCTAGTCGTTTAGACTATAGTGTCCTTGAAAGTAATGCTTGTACTCAATACTATAATTTGAATTGGGAGGCGGGAAAAGATGTTTAAAAAGAGAAAATCTCTGTTTACTTTGTTCAGTTCCTTCGTCATTCTGGGTTTAATATTTACATCCGTCTTCTTTGTCTCAGGTTATGGCGAAGAGAACATGTTTTCCGACGTGCCGAGTGATCACTGGGCCTATCCCGACATCCAATATCTGGCGCAGCGCGGTATTATCGAGGGACTGCCAAGTGGAAAGTACGAGGGGGGGGAGGCAATTACCAGGTACGGGGTAGCGTCTCTGGTCGCCCGTACGGTGCGTTACATGCAGGATAACCCGGGTGCGGGAAGCCAGCAGGACCTGAGCACGCTGGAGGACCTCGTCTACAAGTTGTCCGAGCGCGTGGACTCCGCTAGCTCCACCAACTCCGAACTGAAGAGCCAGGTGGACAACCTGCAGGCCCAGGTACAGGAATTAAAGGCCCAATCTGGAGAAAGCGAGGAGTACAACCAGCTCGCCAAGAAGGCCGAAAACAACTTCATAATCGGAGTAACGGGAATTGTGCTGGGTGCCGGCGCGTTGGCCTGGGCAATTTTGATGGGCTAACTTTATTAACCTTTCGGCTTGATCACTTAAAGCCATTAAAATATACTAATAACAGGCGGAAGGATTGACGACTTATGAAAAAAACAAGTTTAACTCAACAGATATTACCAAATTACCAATCGGAGGTGGTTAATGGCATAAATTTCCCGCGGGTAAAAACCGAAATATCGTTAATTCCTAGGAATTGTAAGCTAGATCTAGCAGGTAACAGACATTGTACTAATTTTATAGAAGGAGGTTAAAACTCATAATGAAAAAGTTTTTATCAATAACGTTGGTTTTAGTGCTATTAGCAGGAGTAGCAGCATTTGCTGCTGACGAACGACCCCTGTCCGGCACTTGGTCTAACACGGTAACGTTGGATCCGCAGTCCTCCGGACGGACGTTTGCTGATTTCGATTCTACATTAGACATAGAGTACGTTGGTGGCGGTGCCACCTGGACGAGCAAGTC
>JAGYME010000056.1 GCA_018400715.1 Candidatus Bipolaricaulota bacterium | reverse complement strand
TTACATTGGGTGTTGCGAGCACTGGCAACAAAAAAAGACAGGTGATTGCACGTGGAAATGACGACAAGGATAAAGTTGTTCTTGGTCGATAACCTGGTTTGGATTATTAACATCGGGCTCTACGCTTTCTTTGCCGTCCTGAACCCCCAGGGGTTTTTGACCTTGAGAAATGTCGAGTTCATCCTGTACACGAGTTCGATGATCGGTTTCCTGGTCTTTGCAGAGGCGCTTGTGCTGACCACGGGGAACATGGACCTCTCGCTTGCACAGAACGCTGGTCTGTCCGCGATGGTCGGTGGTTTCCTGCTGGGAGTCGTCTTCACCGGACTCCCGGGATGGGTAGGCATATTGATAGTTATTGCGACTGGAGCTGCTCTGGGGGCTGTAAACGGAATTCTGGTTGGAAAGATTGGATATAACGCGTTTCTCGGGACACTGGCAACTTACTTGATCTTTGACTGGTCTACCTCCTGGATACGGAGGGGGGCAATCGTTAATTTGCCGGATTCATTTCTCGCTCCCGGCGAGGCACAGGTGGGCGGAGTTCACGTAGCCATATTTATCTTCCTGGGAGCCGTTCTCCTGCTCCATTTTGTTCTCAGAAAGACGAAATTCGGACTTCATATTTACGCGTCGGGGGGAAACCCTGATACAACCGAGATGATGGGCGTTGACGTAGGTAACGTGCTGCTCTGGGTATTTACAATTGGAGGGGCCCTCGCGGGGATTTCAGGGTTGCTCTACGTTGGTTACGTAACGAGCGTGACGTCGACAATTGCGGAAGGTACGATATTTAACGCCTTCGCCGGTGCGATAATCGGTGGAATTAGCCTGAGAGGGGGCCGTGGAAGGATTACCGGCGCCATGGGGGGTGTGATCTTGCTTGGCATCCTCGAAGCCGGACTGACGATGCTCAACGTTGATCCTTCGGTCAGGGGCGTTCTTACCGGTGTGGTGCTGCTCGTCGCCATTTTCATCAACATGACGATCAGCAAGCTCAGAGACGAGATCTTAATGCCATCTTGAGGAGATTATCATGGATAACAACAAGGACAGAGAAGTACCAATTCTGAAAGCGGAAGGCGTGCACAAGTGGTACGGGAAGATACACGCGCTGAAGGGGTTTAACTTTGAAATCCGTCCGGGAGAGGCCGTGGGGCTTGTCGGGGATAACGGAGCTGGCAAGTCCACATTCGCGAAGATAATTGCGGGTGTAATTCAAAAAAACCGGGGTACGATATACTGGAAGGGCGATGAGGTGGAAATCGATTCCATAGAGGCCGCGAGAAACCTGGGGATTGAAACAGTTTATCAGGAGCAGGCCCTGGTTGACCAGTTAAGCGTGGCCAAGAATATCTTCCTCGGGCGTGAAGTCTCCTCGCTTGATGCCCTCGGGACGCTCGACATGGACGAAATGGAGGCGAGGTCCCAGGAGGTAACGAGGAAATTAGGACTGAGGATGGAGCCCACTCAAGAGGTCCGCTTCTGTTCCGGCGGTGAAAGGCAGGGCGTGGCTGTAGCCCGGGCCCTGCTGTTCAAAGCCAACCTGGTGATCCTTGACGAGCCTACGCGCGCCCTCTCTTCAAAAGGGGTGGACAAAATCCTGAAGTTTATCAGGGGGATGAAGGAAGAGGGGATCGGCGTCATCCTTATCTCGCACATCTTTCCCCAGATATTTCCCGTCTCCGATAGGTTCGTCGTCCTCTCTCGGGGAGAAAAGATCATGGAAAAACGCCAGGAGGAGACCTCGCCTGACGAGCTCTCCGAGATAATCATCCAGAGGAGCAGCTAACTCTCCCCCAGCTGGTTACAGAGCAGTCGTGAAAAAGAAAAAGGGTGCGGCTTATCTGGGCCGCACCCTGTAAATTGGTCCGATCTATCTTAGACGTTATTAGCTCGCATCCACTACCGGCAGCGCGGCGAGCGTGCCTCCGCGAGACCCCTTTTTTGACCAAAACTGTCACCCTTAACGTGGTTTAGACGGTGTATTTACATTATTTTTACGTTTATCTAATTTATATTTTATAGTTTAACCTATTAAGTGGTATTAGGATATGCGGTAAGGTTGTGAAGCCAGAAACACAATTGTCTCAGGGGGAAGCGTCCAGGCAATGGTAAAAACTTACCCGCACGTAAGGACCACGAATTTTTTTGAACTGCTGAAGAAGCCAAAATATTACGGTGATAGAGATGTCAGACATACCGGTCGGAAAAACGAGCCCCAGCCAGGAAGCCGAGAAAGTAGAACAGGGTGAAGTAACCGGCCCCTACGACGTGAAGGGTCAGGAAGAGCACCTGCATTCCGTCCTGCTTTCCATCAGAAAGGTAAACCAGCTGCTCGTCAAGGAACGTGACCGTAAAAAGCTCTTACAGGGCGTATGCGATATACTTGTAGAAAACAGGGACTTCTACAACGCGTGGGTCGCCCTTTTAGACGAGGAACTGAAGGTGATTACCGTGAGAGAGGCGGGAATTGGGAAAGCGTTCGGGCCCATGGAAGAAGTCCTCCGGCAGGGTAAGCTACCAACCCGGGCACGTATGGCCCTGGAAAGGCCGGGAGTCGTTACCACCAGGTATCCCGCAGCTACCTGTCGAGACTGCCCGCTTTCCAGTGATTACGAGGAACGGGGGTCGATCACGGTCAGGCTCGAGCACGAGAGGAAAGTCTACGGACTTCTGTCTGCTTCTATCCCAAGGAAATACGTGGAGGACGAGGGCGAGCACGGCCTGTTTGCGGAGGTAGCCGGAGACATTGCATTCGGGCTGCACAGAATAGAAATGGAGGAACAGCGCCACAGGGCTGAAGAGAAGCTCCGGGTAAAGGATAAGAAACTGGAAGAGTCGTTCATTCAGCTAGCGGAGACAACGACCCGGGTCCTCGGCGTCCGTGACCCCTATACGCAGAACCACGAAGAGCGGGTGGCCGAGATTTCTCGAGAGGTCGGAAAACGAATGGGGATGAAGGAGGACGACCTGCTCGGCTTATACCTCGGCGGGTTGCTTCACGACATAGGAAAGATCGCCATCCCCGAAACGATCCTGACCAAACCAGGAAAGCTCGACGAGGTGGAGTGGGAGATGATAAAGACTCACCCGGTCGTTGGGTATCAAAAGATATTGAAGGACACGGACTTTCCCTGGCCTGTGGCAGAAATGACTCTCCACCACCACGAACGACTGGACGGCTCCGGTTACCCCGACGGGCTCGAGGGCGAGGAACTGACCCCTGAGGTCAGGATTATAGGTACCGTCGACGTCGTCGAGGCAATGCTCACCGATAGGCCCTATAGGTCTGCTCTGCCTCAAAGTACTGTCCTCGAAGAGATACAGGGTGGTAGCGGGGTCAAGTACGACCCCGAAGTGGTATCGATCGTGTCGGATATGGTCAAAGACGGCGAACTTGCCTTCGATTGAGTTCTCTCTAGATTATCCTCCACTTCCTGTTCATCCCCCCTATTTGTTCTTCGACCAGTACGTGCTCTGCCTGGCCCTGACACTGGGGATAGCCGTGTTGATAATATTTGTGTTCAACTTTTACGTTTCGGTCGCCCAGGACGCATCGTTTAAGACCAGGTTCGGCGAGATGGCCGCTATCAGTCTGGGAGTGGCCGCGCTATCGTTCGGAATAGGGTTCGTTATCAGACACTTCATGGGCGTGGAAGTCTGATCTTACGTTCAGGATTTCTGATAACTGTTTACCTCAATAATGAGGTAACAATTCGCTAGTGAACTCGCACGTGAACTTGGCCTCCCCGAAGACAGGGTAGAGGGCCTCCATAAGGCCGGCCTGCTACAAAATATAGGCAAGATATTCATTCCTCCGTCAATCCTTACCTGGACGGGAGAACTGGGCGAGGAGGAAATGGCAATAGTCAGACGACACCCCGGGGACGGCCACGACATCCTCTCCGACATCAACTTCCTGGCGCCGGTCGCCGAGGTCGCCCTCCAGCACCATGAACGTCTCGACAGATCCGGTTATCCGCAGGGCCTTACGGGGGAAGAAATCATTCTGGTGGCGAAAATACTTGCGGTAGCGGACGTCTTCGAGGCGCTGATATCGCATCGGCCCTACAGGCCAGCGTATAACGTCGAGGAAGCGCTGAAGATCATCGAAGAAGAACAGCAGGGAGGAGAGGGGCCAAAGTATTACACCGAGGCGCTCGATGCCCTCGTTAAGCTGGTAGATGACCGTAGACTTCCATGAGCCAGGCGGTTTCTCGTAATAAAAGGCTTCTTTTCCCTTGAAGAAAGGCTAACTATTTTAATATAATAATATACGTTACATTAGAATGGATTCAATTTAAATACTTATCTATCTATCCTACCTTAGCGCGCTCTCCCTGGAAGTTCCATCTGGAGTGGTTAACGTGACGATATCGAAGGTGAGTCTTTCCTACGTCAGGAAGTACCGGGAGCTGTTGACAAGTTCCCCACGCGGAGTAATTACCCTGGAATCGGTCCAGCAGGGAAACAATTTCGTTATCCTAGACCACGAAGTCGTTGGGCCGGGCAGGGAAATCGGGACCCTCGAGGGTGAAATCGGGAGAAGTTTTTCAGACGCCTTCCCCGAACTGGATGAATCAGGCATGGTTGACGTCATTCGTAAGGTGTGGCGTACGAGAGAAGCCCATACCCACGATGTCAAAGAAGAGAAAACCAATGGGATAACCTTCTGGGGGAGGAATTACGTATACACGGACCACCACGGGCACGTTCTGATATTCTACGAGGATATAACTGAGGAAAAGAAAGTCAAAATAAGGAACGAACACCTTAACTCCGTCCTCGATTCTATAAAGAACGTCAACCAGTTGTTAGGGTCAAAGCACGATAGATATGACCTCATAGACGGGGTCTGCCGTACTCTCACAGATGACAGGGGCTACCATAACGTCTGGATCGCGTTACTGGACGGTTCGCTCGAGCTCGAGGGTTACGCACAGTCCGGGCTCGGCCATGATTTCCAGCCCATGTACAAGCTCCTTAAATCAGGTTACCTGCCGGCGACTACGAGAAAAGCGCTTGAATCGGACGGCGTTGTTTCCGTCCATAATCCAAAATTTACCTGCGTTGACTGTCCTCTGGCTGGTGAGTACACGGGGCGGGGAGCGCTCGCGGCGAGAATCGAGCACGGGGATAGAGTATACGGAGTTATCTCGGCTTCTACGCCCGTACAGTACGTCGACAACGAAGAGGAGAAAAGTCTATTCGCGGAGGTCTCCGGCGACATCGGCTTTGCCCTCCATAAAATTCAAGCCGAAGAGGCCCTAAAGTGGCATTCGGAATCGGAAAGCATGTTGAGGCGTCTCTCCAGCGAGTTCCTGTCTTCTAAGGCTGACGAGTTCGATAGGGCCATCGACAGGGGACTCGCCGAGATATCGGAGTTTCTCGAGGTCGATTGGGGTTACGTCTTCACCTTTGACTGGGAAAGTGATACCATGAGTAACGCCCACGAGTGGTGTGCTGATGGAGTTGAGCCACAGAAAAACGAACTGCAGGACCTTCAAAACCAGGTTTTCTCCTCGTGGGTGAAAAAAATGGAAGGCCTCGAGCCGCTTCAAATCACTTCCGTGGCGGATTTACCGGAGTCTTGGTCTGCAGAACAAGAGTTCCTCCAGCGTCAAGGAGTTAAATCCCTGATAGTCGTCCCGATTACGAACAGGGGTGAACTGCTCGGTTACGCTGGCTTCGGCTCAGTTGTTGAGAGGAGGGACTGGTCCGACGACGAGATATCGTTGTTGAAGGTCTTCGGCGGTCTTACTGGCAACGCCCTCAATAGGTTTCAGGCAAGACAGGAACTGCAGAAGAGCCGAAGGAGATACCGGAAGTTGGCCGAGGAAGCTCCCATTGGAATTCTAACCTGCGACGAAGATGGAGGTATCGAATACGTCAACGAGAGGTTATTAACGATACTCGGTTCCCCGGGCCGGCAAGAGACCATGGATATCGACCTAATGGATTACCCGTCCCTGAAGAGGGCCGGTATTTCGGATGCGCTGAAAGAATGTCTTGAAACACAGCACGAACAGAGATTAGAGATAGAGTACGAAACGAAGTGGGGCAAGACTCTCTGGCTGCGGGTACACATTACCTCACAACTCGTTGATGACGAGTCGGCGGGTTGCCAACTCATCGTCGACGACATAACAGAACAGAAAAGGGCCGAACGAGCTCTTGCTCAGGAGCGGGAAAAGTTTCGAAAACAGGCAATCCGCGACCCGCTGACGGGCCTCTACAACCGAAGGTATTTAAAGGAGGTAATGAGAAAGGAGGCTGCGGAAGCGGAGAGGTACGGGGGACCCATAGCTTTTTTGATGATGGATATCAACAAGTTCAAGCAGATTAACGACGTACATTCACATCAGACAGGAGACCGTGTCCTCAGAGTAGTTGCCGAGATCGTCAGCAACAACGTCCGGGATGCCGATTACGTGATACGTTACGGGGGTGACGAGTTTCTTGTCATGATGCCCCGGACTGAGGGCGAATCTAGGGCAATCGAAGGAAGGTTAAGGAAAAAGCTTGACCTCTGGAACGAAGAAAGCGATTTTCTGGATTTTGAGCTTACCGTTGCCATGGGGTCGTCCGTTTGGAGGCCAAACCAGGGAGTCGATATCGAACGGGTGATCAAGAGGGCGGACACCTTCATGTACGAGGGCAAAGAAAACTTTACTTAATAACCAATAATTGATATTATATCTGAAGGCCTTTAGGTATATGAGAAGCTACAAATTTATTAGCCGGTCCCCGGGTCGAAGGCTGGTTTTTATTTTCAATCCGCGCAGATCTTGCCCCTTTTGTTTTTTTAACCAAACAGGTGCCAGATGCGTATTTCTGACGGCTTGTTAATTGTGCACGATGGGGGTAGAACCCAGACTTCACCCGGCCGGAGAACGATTTTTAGAGTTGATTGAGCCAAATTACCGACCGGAGGAAAACAATGGTAAATCCTTTAGATGACTCTGACAACTCGGGGCTGCCCAAGGCGAGGACGGGAATTGAAGGGCTGGACGAGATAACCAACGGCGGCCTGCCGGAAGGCCGCCCCACGCTGGTTTCCGGACAGGCAGGTTGCGGGAAGACGTTACTGGGGATGGAGTTTCTCGTCAACGGGGCGAGGGAATTCGACGAGCCGGGCCTCTTCGTCTCCTTCGAAGAGACGGAGGAAGAGCTTAAGGATAACGTCGACTCCCTGGGGTTTGACCTTGAAGAGTTGTCGGATCAAGACAAGTTGGCCCTCGATCACATCCGGGTTGTCCGTAGCGAAATCGAGGAAACTGGTGAGTACGACCTTGAGGGCCTGTTCATCAGGCTAAAACACGAAATAGAACGAATTGACGCGGATAGAGTCGTCCTCGATACGATAGAGGCGCTCTTTTCTGGTTTTTCCAACAAGACGATTCTACGGGCCGAACTTAGACGGTTGTTTAAGACACTTAAGGGCCTGGGAGTAACGGCCGTAATTACCGGAGAGAGTGGAGATGACTCTCTTACACGCCACGGACTCGAGGAGTACGTTTCTGACTGCGTTATCCACCTTGCCCACACGGAATCTTCAAACGTCTACACACGCCGGCTGAGAATCGTCAAATACAGAGGTTCGAGTCACGAGACAAACGAGTTCCCCTTCCTCATCGACGAGAACGGGTTCTCTATCTTGCCGGTCACTTCCCTTAATTTAGACTACAAGGTAACTCAAGAACGTATTTCTTCAGGAATTACCGAGCTAGATGACATGCTCGGCGGCGAGGGTTACTACAAGGGGAGCAGTATTCTCGTATCCGGTACGGCCGGGACCGGTAAGAGCTCTCTCTGCGCGCACATGGCCGATTCAGCCTGCGAGCGGGGGGAAGAAGTGCTTTACCTCGCCTTCGAGGAGGCGAGCGACCAGATACTCAGAAACATGCGTTCGATTGGGATAGACCTGGAGCGCTGGGTCGATGCGGGCCTCCTTCACTTTCAAGCGGAGCGGGTTTCTATGTACGGCCTCGAAGGACATCTAGCCGTCATTCACAAGCTGGTTAACGAACTCGAACCGGAACTGGTGATAATAGACCCAATCAACGCCTACCTGACCGGCGGGAAGGAGTTGGAGACCAAGACGATGCTGGTCCGGCTGACGGACTTTCTTAAGCAGAACGGGATAACCGGTTTCTTTACCAACCTCTCATCAGCAGACGGAACGTCTGAATCTACGGAGGTAAATATCTCCTCTATGATGGACACCTGGATTCTCCTCCGTGACATAGAGCAAGGCAACGAGAGGAACAGGGGGATATACGTGCTTAAGTCGAGGGGTATATCCAATTCCAATCAGATACGGGAGTTTTTAATTACGGACGACGGGGTTAAGCTCAAGGACGTCTACGTGGGACCCTCCGGAGTCCTTACCGGGTCAGCCCGCGTGATCCAGGAAAGCAAAGACCGAACTGAGAAGCAAAACATCGAAGAGGAGATCGAAAGGCTGGAAATTGAACTGGAACGGAAAAAAGAGGCGATGGAAGCTCAAATGGACCTGCTTAAGGCCCAGCTTCAAACGGACCGGATGGAGACTAAAAAGAAGTTAGAGGAACTAAAAACAAAAAGAGAGCAGGTGGATCTAACCCGACAGGAACTTTCACAGATCCGTAACGCCGATAAACAAGACCCACAAGGGAGTTAAAGTGGACGAAGTAGATTCAGTTGAAGACATAAGAGACGAAGAGCCGGAAGTCTGGATACTCAAACTGTACGTGGCGGGACAGTCGCCAAAGTCTGTAGAGGCATTTAAGAACCTGAAAAAGATCTGTAAGGAACACCTGGAGGGCCGCTACAAGATCAAGGTTATCGACCTGCTGGAGAACCCGGAACTGAGCAAGGGGGACCAGATACTTGCCGTTCCCACCCTAATTCGAGAACTCCCTCCGCCGATGACGAAGATCGTCGGCAACCTGTCCAACGAGGAAAAGGTGCTCGTAGGTCTCGACCTACAGCCAGACGATGGATGAGGAGAAGAGGGAAAACAAGGACATCCTGGACGATAGCGATGACCTTGACGTAAGCGGGGAATTCGAAGACCTAATCGAGAGTTCAAGTTCCGAGACATACGAATTGAGGTTGTTCGTCGCGGGCATGACCCCGAAGTCAAAGCGGGCCGTGGAACGGGTGAGACGGATATGCGACGACTACCTTGAAGGCAGGTACGAACTCGAGGTGATTGACCTCTACCAGAAACCGGAGCTTGCCAGGGGAGAGAGGGTCATCGCGGCTCCTACGCTGGTAAAGAAACTGCCCCCGCCGTTGAGAAAGATAATCGGCGACATGTCAAACGAGGAGAAACTACTCGTCGGGCTCGACCTTAAGAAGAAGGACGAAGAAGGTAATTAACGGGTATGACGAAGTCGAAAGAGGAGCTCCAGCGGGAAAACAGGCGCCTCCGTTCGCAGGTCGAAGAAATGGAGGAAACCCTCCAGGCGATCAGGGACGGGGAGGTAGATGCGATCGTCGTGGACGGTGCCCGTGGAGAGAATATCTATTCTCTTTCCTCGGCGGAGACTACCTACAGGTTTCTCATAGAGGAAATGAGCGAAGGGGCAGCAATACTCTCGGAAGAGGGTATCGTGCTGTACTGCAACGAGAGCCTGGCCGGGATGATCGGGGAGTCGATTCACTCGGTCGCCGGGAGCAACTTTTACGAGTTCTTAGAGGACGGCACCCAGGAATCGAAGTTCAAAAAGCTTTTAGACGAGGGCTCAGAAAAGCCGACCAGGGAGGACTTTAACTTCCACCGGGGGGTGAATGGAGACTATACCCACTTGATCCTCTCCGTCGCCCCGTTTAACCACCAGGGGGAGTTCGGGAGTGTGACCCCGGACAAGGACGTCGGTCAGGTCAGCCTTATCGCCTCTGACATTACCGACCACAAGGAAATGGAACGGAGGCTTCGGGACTACAAGAACAACCTCGAGGAGAAGGTTGCCGAGCGGACGGAGGAGTTACTGGATCGGGAGGAAAAACTCGAGGAGTCCTTCATCAGGTTAGCGGAGACCACCTCCAGGGTCCTCGGAGTGCGTGACCCCTACACGGAGGAACACGAATTACGTGTCGCGGAGCTGGCCAGGGAGGTCGGCAGGAGGATGGGGCTCGACGAAGACAGACTGCTCGGCCTATACCTGGGAGGAATACTCCATGACATCGGCAAGATCGCCATCCCGGAGACCATCCTGACGAAGCCAGGAGAACTGGAAGATATCGAGTGGGAACTCATTAAATCTCACCCCGAAGTAGGCTACAACAAGATACTAAAACAGACGGACTTCCCCTGGCCCGTAGCTGAAATGACCCTCCATCACCACGAACGGCTTGACGGGTCTGGCTACCCCGACGGACTGAAAGGCGACGAGATATCACCCGAGGTAAGGATCCTCGGCGCGGTAGACGTAGTAGAAGCTATGAGCACGAGGAGGCCTTACAGGAAACCGAGGACCAAAGGAGATGTTCTGGACGAAATAACGAGCGGCAGGGGAATAAAGTACGACCCGGAGGTCGTCGACATCTTAGTTGAGATGATCGAAAGCGGAGATGTGAATTTCGACAGGCAGGTTGGCTCCACCGGAGAAGATGACTGAGAACCACCAGGGGTTTGACCCTACCATTCGGCTAATGAACCGTCGTTTCTGCGCCAGACCGGGTTCTTCCAGTTCTCACCCTTCCCTTTTACCGCCTCCAGCGCGGTTTCGTCTATACTGATCCCGAGTCCTGGACTCTCCGGTATATCTAGATAACCGTTATCGCCCGAAAGTACCTCGGGGTTTTCCACGTAGTCAGTCAGAGTAAACTCCTCGTTGTAGTGAAGTCCCATGCTCTGCTCCTG
>JAGYME010000055.1 GCA_018400715.1 Candidatus Bipolaricaulota bacterium | reverse complement strand
AAAACGGTCGTGCGTCATGTGTCGCGTGTCATGCGTCAAAGCCACTTCCCGTACCCATTAACCCGTCACACATTACACATTACTCATTACTAATTAACCAATCAACCAGTCACCCCATTAACCCATTAACCCATTAACCCATTACCAATTCACAAATTAACCAATTAACCAATTAACCAATCAACCAATTAACCCGTCACTATTACCCATCACCGTCTTAAACAATGGTGATGGGTGGTTTCTATAAATGTTGACGGAATGTAAAATCCACATGGAAATGACCCCACAGGTGAGGCCCTGGCTATACTTAAGATTGTTGTGAAATAAAGGAGATTGGAATTGTAGGTGGTGGGCCCACTAGGGTTCGAACCTAGGACCGCCCGGTTATGAGCCGGATGCTCTACCACTGAGCTATGGACCCAGAGCATAAAAACTGTAACGATATTCAATTGTCGTGTCAAGACCATTGGGGTAGGGTCGAGTTGACAGTCAGGGGTTTGTTTGGTAAATTTAGGTGCTGTTAGTTCAAGTAATTAGAAGAGGTGAGGTTTATACATTGAACAACATGAAAGGTTACGAGGTAATGTACGTCTTGGACCCAAAATACAACGAAGAGGGTCTAGAGGATAAGAAGGAGAGGTTAAAGTCAATAATAGAAAACGAGAGTGGAGAGGTTCAAGCCGTCGACGAGTGGGGGAAAAAGAGATTAGCCTACGTCATTGATGGATTCAGCGAAGCGGTATACCTCTTAATTGAATTTACGTGTGCACCAGATGAAGTGGATGGGATATCTGAGCGCTCTAACGTCGAGGAAGGGGTGCTGAGGTACCAGGTATTCAGGAACGAGGAAGTCGAGGAAAAAGTAACCAGCGAATAACATCGGTTACCGGAACAATCAAACCAAAACAAAAAGATTCTAACCTTACACTATCATATAAATAAATTCATAGGAGTGTTAAAAAGTCATGGCAAGAAGGCGATCAAATAGATGTCAGGGATGCGAAGGAAACATCGACCTTGACTACAAGCAATACAATAAGCTAAAGCAATTTACAAACCGTTCGGGCAAGATACTCCCGAGAAGAGCGACCAAGTTGTGCGAGAAGCACCAACGTCAGGCTGCAGAGGCAGTCAAGGCAGCCAGGTACCTGGGGCTGTTGCCCTACGGAGACGAACACGGTAGCGCTTGGAGATAACTCCAGACGTCGTAGTTTTTCATCTCTATTCTCGTCCCGCCAGCGGAAACTGGATTGAATATGTATTAGATACAGCAAACCACGTTTGTATCGTTCCCTGATTATCATCAGATTTACATAGAGATGGCCATTTTTCCTCCGACCGAGTGGAGCAGTGGTTGGATTGAATAATTCACGAAAAAACCTTAGATCAATCAACTCAAGATGGAGACCGTCGAGATTTGACGAGGTCGTGGGACAGGAGAGTACGGTCCGTATTTTGAAGCACTCCGTAAGCCGCGGGGAAACTTCACACGCCTACCTTTTCGCAGGCCCCCGGGGGACAGGAAAGACGTCCGTAGCCCGAATAATGGCGAAGGCAATTAACTGTGAAAATCCGGAAGATGGTGAGCCGTGCAATCTCTGCGGTAACTGCAAGAGGATAAACAGCGGTACCGCCTTAGATATCGTGGAAATAGACGGGGCCTCAAACCGGGGTATTGACAAGATTCGCGAACTCCGCGAGGAAGTAAGCTATACTCCCGCCGAGCTCGATTACAAGGTCTACATCATCGACGAAGTCCACATGCTCACCAACCAGGCATTTAACGCTCTGCTCAAGACCCTGGAAGAGCCACCGGAGAGAGTAACGTTTATCTTCGCCACCACGGAACCGGAAAAAATACCTACCACCATAATATCCCGCTGCCAGGTCTTCGAGTTCAAGGAGATACCAATCCGGCTGATCTTTGAACGGTTAGAGGAAGTCGCCCGGTCCGAGGAAATAGACATCACGGACGACGCGCTAAGGTTGATCGCGGCGAGGGCCAGGGGTTCCATGCGAGATGGACTCGTGTTGCTGGAGCAGGTGCTCCCCTATAGTTCGAAGGAAAAGATTGAAAAGGACTCGTTAATCGACCTCCTCGGGCTACCAGCCGATTCCAGCGTAGATTCTTTCCTGGAGGGTTTGGGCCACGGCGATCCCCGGGCCGTCATAGACGAAATAGACGGTCTGACAAAGCGGGGCCGCGACCTGGAGATTTTCCTGGAGTCCGTCCTCGAGGAACTCAGGGATAGGATAAAGAACGGGGATAATCAAGAAGATATCAAGACCCACGTCGAACTATCGCGGGGGCTGTTGGACCTGCTGGACGACCTCAGGGGGAGCTCGAACAAGCAGATCACCCTTGAGATAGGGTCGCTCGGACTGATTACTGAGACGATCCAGGGAGTTGACTCGGACGGAGAAGTCGGCGCCCCGCCGGAAGAGAACGAACCCCAGGAAGAGCCCGAGAAAGAAGTAATCGAAGACGACCAGGACCTCTCCCGGCCGCCGGAACAGTCGCCCGAACCTTCCCCGGAGAGCGGGGACGGCTTAGGCGGACCGGAGATTGGTGGGGAAATCGAAGGTGATCAAGATACCGGGGCAATCGACCTCGACGATGGACTAAAGGGGTCAGAGAGCTGGAGGGAGCTTATCAAACAGGTTGAAAACGATCGTATCTCGATAGCCGCGTTCCTCGAAGAGTCCCATCCCGTAATACGCAACAGGGACCTAATCCTCGAATTTTCTCGGGAGTTTGCCTTTCACAAGGAAAGCCTTGAGGAAACGAAGAACTTGAACTACCTACAGGATTCCGTGGAAAATCATTTTGAAGACGTGGATAAAGTTCGCATAATTTACAGAGAGGAAGATCGAGATAGCGCAAAAGGGGAGGAGGAGGACCTGTTGGCGAAAAAGGCCGATCTGGTCAAGAGACATTTCGGAGGAACGATCATCGAAGAGGGGCGATTTAACTAACCCATTACCAACTAATGGAGGTAATATCGTGAAAGGATTTGGAAACATCAACGACATCATGAAGAAAGCGCAAAAGATGCAGGACGAACTGGAAAAGAAGAGAAAGGAACTCGCCGATAAAAAAGTTGAGGCAACCGCAGGCGGGGGAATGGTCAAGGTAATTGCCAACGGCAATGAGGACATAGTCGACATCAAGATAGAAAAAGAGGTAGTCGACCCGGAAGATACCGAGATGCTCGAGGACCTCATTCTCGCCGCGGTAAACAACGCCAAAGACAAGGCCAAAGAACTCACCAAAGAAGAGATGGGGGATATTGCCGGAGGTTTGGACCTACCCAACATACCAGGGCTATGATCGAACCCCTCGAACGTGCGGTCAAGGAGTTAAAGCGCCTTCCGGGCGTAGGCCAGAAGAGCGCGGAGAGGCTGATATTTCACCTGCTCACCAGGGACGAGGAGGAGGTCCAGCGCCTCTCAGAAGCGATTCAGGACCTGTCCACCCGGGTAAACAGGTGTGAGGTATGTGGCAACTTTTCCATCGGGGAGAAATGTGACATCTGTTCTGATCATAACAGGGATCGGTCAAAGATCTGCGTCGTAAGCAGGCCGTGGGATATCACGAAAATCGAGTCAACCCAGAAATACGACGGCCTCTATCACGTCCTTGGCGGGTTAATAAACCCGATCGAGGACGTCGCTCCCGAGGACCTTTCTATCGGGAAACTGATAAACCGGGCCAAGGAAGAGGAGGTCTCCGAAGTAATTCTGGCCCTCGAACCGAAGACCGAGGGGGAATCAACTTCGATGTTCCTCGTAAAGAAACTCCGCCCGCTCGGAGTAGAAATCTCCCAGATTGCCCAGGGAATACCGGTTGGGCGGGATTTAGAGTTTACTGATAAGGCTACCTTAGGCAAGGCATTTGAAGGGCGAAGGGGGGTTTAGCCGAGCTTGTCCATGAAGAACGACAAAATCGTCGCAGTTCTCAACGAAATCGCCGACCTCCTCGACATCAAAGGCGTTCAGTTCAAACCACGGGCCTACCGGAGGGCAGCCCGGGAGGTAGAATCGCTATCAAGAGACCTTCAGGAGGTTTATCAAGACGGAGAACTGGAAGAAATTCCTGCCGTAGGGGAAAACATCGCCGATAAGATCAGAGAAGTAATTGAAACCGACCGCCTGGAGTACCTGGAGAAGCTGAAAGAAGAAATACCAATCGATCCAGACCTATTAAAGGTCAGAAACCTGGGGCCAAAAAAGGCAAAGAAGGTTTGGGAGAACCTCGGGGTTACCACGATCGATGGACTAGAACAGGCCATCTCGGAGGGGAAAATCCGCGAGCTCTCCGGATTCGGCAAGAAGTCCGAGGAGAACATCAAAAAAGGCCTGAGGATCGTCCAGAAGACCAGAGGAAAGTATTTAATCAGCGAAGTGTTACCCGTGGCCGAGAGGATCAAGGATAAACTTTTGGAACCCGACCTGTTTGAGAACCTCAGACTGGCCGGATCTCTGCGCCGTCACAAATATCTCATCGGAGATATCGATATTCTTGGTACCTCTTCTAGGCCCGAGGGGGCGATGGACTTCTATGCGAATCTCGAAGAAGTTGCCGAGGTAATCAGCAAGGGTGAGACCAAGTCCTCGGTACGTCTAGAGAACGACATCAGAATCGACCTTCGTCTCGTAGACGGGGAATCCTTCGGCGCTGCCTCACAGTACTTTACCGGCTCTCAGCAACATAACGTCCGACTGAGAGAACTAGCGATCTCTCAGGGCTACAAGTTAAGTGAATACGGGTTGTTTCGAGTAGATGACGAGGAGAAGGTGGCGGGAGAAACCGAGGGGGAAATATATCAGAAACTCGGACTCAGGTGGATACCCCCCGAACTACGTGAAGATCGGGGTGAGATAGACGCCGCGAAGGCTGGTACTCTGCCTAAATTGATAACTAAAGGCAACGTAAACGGCGACCTTCATTGTCATAGCACCCGCAGCGGTGACGGGGAAAACGAGTTGGTCGACCTGACAACCGAAGCCGTGAATCGCGGATACAGCTATCTTGCCGTAACGGACCACGCCGATGCGCCCGGGATAATCTCGGGAATAAAGGAAGAGGACGTAGATGAACACGTCGAGCAAATTCGCCAGATAAACGAGCGCTACGGAGACGTCCACCTGTTAGCCGGCGTGGAGGCCAACGTCCAACCCGATGGAAGTTTTCGTCTCTCAGATAGAGCCCTGGAAAAGCTGGATATTGTGGTCGCCGGCGTCCATTCCCACTTCGACATGAAAGAGAAGGAAATGACCGCCAGGCTACTCCGGGCGATCGAACATAAAGAGGTTAATATCATCGCCCATCCTACCGGAAGAAAAGTGGGGGAACGTGGTAGTTTTTCCCTTAACTGGGAGAGGGTATTCGAGAAAGCGAAGGAGTGTAACACCGCCCTGGAAATAAACTCCTCTCCTTCGCGGTTCGACCTCGATGACAGGTTGATCAAAGGGGCGATCGAAGAGGGCGTTAAGCTCTCGATTGGAACTGATTCACACAAGTTACACCACCTTGACTTTATTCAATTTGGAATATATCTCGCCCGCCGTGGTTGGGCCCAGAAACCCGACGTCGTCAATACTCTGACCTACGAAGAACTTCTCTCCTGGCTGGAAAACAAACCGAATACTTAAGCTTTTGTTGTTGCCAAGGTTCAGGTTGTTTGTTATTATAGTTGCAAAATAGGGTGGTTACCGATATTTTTGTTCTGATTGTTCGCTGGAGGCAAAGGTTAATTGCAGGGCTTGGATAACCAATAGATATCCCAATTTTTTATAAAAGGAAAGGTTTATGGCTGAGTTAGACACTTCGAGGGTCCGAGTTTCGCATTCTCCCCATATTCATAGCGGCACCAAGACCTCGGAAATAATGAAGGGAGTGGCGTTTGCCCTGGTGCCGGCAGTCGCCGCCAGTATTTATTTCTTCCGACTGGACGCGGTATTCCCGTTAATTACATCGATAGTAGCCAGCGTGCTTTCCGAGGCGCTATTCCAGAAGGTCATGGGCAAAGAAATTGACCTCTCCGATTATAGCGCGCTGGTGACCGGTATCCTCGTCGCACTCGTGTTACCACCGGGCCTGCCGCTCTTCGCGGTGGCTCTGGGCAGTATATTTGCGGTAGTCATCGGCAAACAGCTCTTTGGAGGGCTGGGCAAGAACATATTCAACCCGGCGCTAATTGGACGGGCGTTTTTGGTGGCCGCCTATCCTGTGATTATGACAAGCTGGGTAGATCCCGTGGGGGTAGACGCGGTAACTTCTGCAACCCCCCTGGCAGCAGCCCGGTTTGACGGCGTGATGACGCCCCTCTGGCGCCTCTTCGTCGGGAATATCTCGGGGTCTCTTGGCGAGACCTCCGCACTAGCTCTACTAATCGGGGGACTCTACCTTCTCTATAAAGGTTACGCAGACTGGAGAATTACCCTTGGAGGTTTTAGCTCGTTGTTGGTCCTATCGACTGTTCTGTGGGGGATCAACCCCAGCCAGTTCTCCCAGCCACTCTTTCACCTCCTGGCGGGCGGTTTCTTCATCGGCGCTTTCTTCATGGCAACCGATCCCGCAACGACGCCGATAACTAAGTCGGGCAGGTGGATATTTGGGATAGGCTTTGGGGTGTTGACGATCGTTATCAGGACCTGGGGCGGCTACCCGGAGGGTGTAATGTTCGCGATACTGTTGATGAACGCGTTTACACCTCTGATAAACCGGTTCACCGTACCTAAACCACTCGGTGGGGGATAGTTTATGAGACAGATATTAAAGATGGTACTGGTGTTAACGGTCCTGGGGCTAGTAAGTGGATTGATCCTGTCACTGGTTTCGAATTATGCGACACCGATAATAAACGAAAACAACCGTGAAGCAATCAAAGAGGCAGTATTCTACGTCCTCCCGAACACGGAAGACTACGAGGTTAAAACGATCGAGGGGAAAGAGGTCTACGTAACGCGGGACTCGGAGGGTCAAGTTAACGGTTATGGGTTTACAGCTAGCGGCAGTGGTTACCAGGGGACGATCGAACTCATGGTTGGCGTGAAGCCGGATTTCAAAGAGATCCAGGGTATTCAGATTCTCGAATCGAGCGAGACACCCGGTCTGGGGGGGAAGATTAGGGGAGATAATTTTAAGAACCAGTTTAGAGATAAGGACGCGTCTTCCGGGGTTAGCCTGGTTAAGTCAGCACCCACCGAGCCCGGAGAAATCGAGGCGATAACGGGGGCAACAATTTCTTCTCAGGCCGTAGTAGATATAATTAACAAGGGACTAGAGCACGTGAAGAACCTTATGGAAGCAGGTGGAGGATAATGCTAACTGACTTCATTAAAGGCATCTGGAAGGAGAACCCGGTATTCGTTCAGGTTCTGGGCATGTGCCCCACCCTGGCGGTAACGACCTCTTTAATCAACGGCCTGTCCATGGGCCTGGCCACGACCTTCGTTCTCGTCGCTTCCGGCCTAGCAATATCCGCGCTGAGAAAGGTCATCCCAGACCAGGTCAGGATAGCCAGTTTCATGATCATCATCGCCTCATTCGTAACTGTGGTAAAGCTCCTGTTTGAAGCACACATCCCTACGATTAGTACGCAACTGGGGCCGTATTTACCGTTGATAGTTACGAATTGTATTATCCTCGGACGCCAGGAGGCATTTGCATCTAAGGAACCAGTCAGTAGATCACTCATGGACGCTCTTGGTATGGGTTTAGGTTTTGCCTTTGCCCTGGTGGTCCTGGGTAGCGTTCGGGAACTTTTTTACCAGGGGACAATAGCGGACGTGGAAATACTTGGTAGTTGGTACAAGTCGATGATTATCATGGTACAACCAGCAGGTGCGTTTATCAGTTTGAGCATCCTCGTGGCGCTGTTCAAGAAAATATCTAGCAGGGGGTAATTTATGGAACTCTTCTTCATATTTGTCGCGATTGTCCTGACCCAGAACTTTGTACTTCATTACTTTCTGGGAATATGCCCCTTTCTTGGAGTCTCGGACGAGATGGAGGCAGCGTTCGGGATGGGAATCGCCACGACCTTTGTCATGACGCTGACGGCGATAATCACCTGGAACATCAATAACTTCATCCTCGAAGGGTTTGGCGTGGAGTTCTTGGAGTACGTCTCGTTCATTCTCGTTATTGCCTCTCTCGTCCAGCTGGTAGAGATGTTTCTTAAGAAGTACGTTCCCGAACTTTACCAGACCCTTGGTATTTACCTACCGCTAATAACGACAAACTGCGCCGTCATGGGTCTTGCATTATTCATGGTTTTGCGAGATTACAACTTCGTCCAGTCCGCTATCTTCGGATTTGGGGCCGGAGTTGGCTTTACCCTCGCGTTGATAATTATGGCGGGAATTAGGAGCGAGTTGATGGAAGATGCGATCCCAGAACCGTTCAGAGGAACGGGAATAACCCTGCTAACGGCCGGACTGCTGGCGTTAGCGTTCATGGGTTTCTCGGGCTTAGTACCCGTATAAGGAGAGTTTTATGTCAGGAACTGTTATTATCTCTGCTGCCACAATGACCGGGCTTAGCCTACTGTTTGCTGCTCTGCTCGGGTTTGCCCATACGAAGTTGAAGGTGGAAGAGGACCCAAAAGTCGAGCGCGTAGAAGAGGCGCTACCCGGTATCGATTGTGGCGCCTGCGGATACCCCGGGTGTCACCAGTGTGCAGTAAACATCGTTAAAGGGAAGGCCCCACCGGACAGCTGCGTTCCTGGTGGAGATGAGGTCGCGGAGAAGGTTGCCGAGATAATGGGCCTGGACATTGGAACTGAGCCCGGAAAAAAACTTGTTGCCGTGGTCCACTGCGGAGCCACCGAAGAATTCAAGCAGAGGACTGGGGAATACGAAGGAGTGGAAAGCTGCCGGGGGATAGAACTGACCACAGGTGGAAACATAAAGTGCGAGTACGGTTGCCTTGGTTACGGGGACTGCGAGGAGGCCTGCCCGTTCGATGCGATTCACGTTACAAACGGGCTGCCGGAGGTAGATCCTGACAAGTGTACCGGATGTGGCGTCTGCGTGGAGACCTGCCCCCGCGACATCATTACTGTCGAGGAGATAAACCTCGATGGCGAGTTCGTCGCCGTGGCATGCAATTCGCCCGACGACGGAGTAACGATCAGAAAGAAATGCGAAGTGGGTTGCGTGGCGTGCGGACTTTGTGAAAAACTTGGACCCGAAGGGGCGTTCGAGGTTCAGGACAACCTATCTCAAGTACACTACCCTGAAATAGACGAGGAGATGGACTTCGAGACGGCAATCGACAAGTGTCCTGTCGACTGCATAGTTTCTCTATCGAAACCGACCGAAGAAGGATGAAAGAGGACAAGCAGGTCAGAGAAGGCGTGGTATTAAGCCGCACCCCCGACGGGACCGCAGAAGTCCTGGTGTTGGACCTTTCAGTCTGCGAGGGCTGCGAAGGTAACTGTAATGAAAGGGACCACGATAATTCAGTAAAAATCTGGACCCAGGACCCCATAGGTGTCAGCAAGAGTGATAAAGTTGAACTCGAGTTAAGCCCCAGGAGCTTTGGGAAGATCTCGGGGATCGTCTTCGGCATACCTGCCGTTTCCCTGTTGGTTGGGCTAGGCCTGGGAACCCTTGTTAGCAACTTCCTTCTCGGTGGAAGTTACCCCCGGGCACTTCAGGGTGGGCTATCGGGTCTGTTGTTTCTGTTGAGCCTCGTATTCCTTGTCCTCTACGACAGACGCCTGGCAGAAGCAAGCGAGAACAGGGCGGTTATAACTAGAAAACTAAACTAAGACCAGCGACCAGCCGTCCACCAGAATACTCTACTCGTCCTTCTTTCTGTCTTCCAGCGCAATTTCGTTCTTTGCCTGCACTATCCACTGAGTTAACGGTATCTCGCTCGGGCAGACGTAGGCACACGAACCGCATTCACAACACGCCGTCGCGTTCAACTCCCTCGCCCTATCGAGGTCCCCAGTTTTCATGCTCTTAAATATCGAAGTAGGTAGGAGGTTGGCGGGACAGACGTCTATACACTTTCCACAACTTATGCAGGCGATCGGTTCCCTTCTTACAGAGTCCTTATCTTTCAGGACGAGGATACCTGAAGTGCTCTTCAATACGGGTAAACCCATGTCATGTTGAGTATTACCCATCATGGGCCCCCCGTCGATGAACTTGGTCGATCTGCCCCCCTGAAATCCGCCTAACTGGGCAAAGATATCCTCCCACTTCGTCCCAACCCTTATCAAATAATTACCACGTTTGGGATTGGGAGCGGCTCCAGTCAGGGTTACAACCCTCTCGGTCAGTGGTTTTCCGTACCGTAGCGCCTGCCAGACCGCTCTCGCAGTGCCGACGTTCTGTACTACGACTCCCACGTCAAGAGGTAATCCGCCGACGGGGACCTCTCTTTTCGTCAGGGCATAAATCAGGGTCTTTTCCCAGCCCTGTGGGTACTTAGTTGGTAAGACGACTACGTCGATATCCCCTCCGGCAACTCGTTCGATCTCCCCCGCAGCCTCTTCCTTGTTGTCCTCGACCCCAAAGAGCACCTTGTCGACGCCAAGGGCGCGGGCAAGTACCTTCGTTCCGTTGACTATTTCCTCGGGCTCTTCCACCATCAACCGATAGTCCGCGGTAAGGTAGGGCTCACACTCGGCTCCGTTAATAATTAGCGTATCAACCTCTTTGTCCTCCGGGGGTCTGAGTTTTACATGGGTGGGAAATGCCGCACCACCCATTCCTACGATACCGGATTCCTGAATCCGCTTCAGAATCTCATCGACCGAGAGCTGGAACGGATCCGCCCCTTCATAGTCGACCGATTCTCCGGACGAATCAACCTCTATCCTAATAGCTATCTTCTCGTTTCCCGAAGGGTGTGGGAAGTCACCTATCCCTTTCACGGTCCCCGCCACCGGAGAGTGCACCGGGCTGGACACGAAGCCCCCCGCCTCTCCGACCTTCTGGCCTGCCAGTACCTCATCACCTTTTTCTACAATCGGCTCGGCCTGGGCCCCAATATGCTGGCTCAGCGGCACCACAACCTCTTCGGTTGGCTCGATCCTTTCTATCTCCTTGCTCCGCGTAACCTTCGCGTCGGGAGGATGGATACCGCCGGAAAACGTCTTCTTTCTGCTTAATACGCTACCGATGCTC
>JAGYME010000054.1 GCA_018400715.1 Candidatus Bipolaricaulota bacterium | reverse complement strand
CGAAGATAACCAACGTCGCCCGGGCGGAGTACGTCTTCGAGGGGCGGAGGTATGTCTCAAATTCGAACGAGGTCGTTACCGAGGTGAAGCCGGTTTACGGCTTCACGGTCCTCCCCAACGGAAGCGAAACTGACCCGGCCATGCTATCCACCCTGCCGCCCGGTGGCTCGGATTGCTTTTCCTACGTCCTGAAGAACACGGGCAACGCACCCGACAGGTACGACCTCTCGAACGAGTACGTCTCCGGGCCTTTCGAGCCGAGTTCGCTATCCGTAGTCAGGGACTCCAACGGGAACGGCGTGAAGGACCCCGGCGAGAGCGTTATTTCCGGGACAAATCGGGTCGAACCCGGAGGAGAGGTACCCCTGCTCCTCTGCTTTGACCTACCCACTTCGGTCGGTGGGACGGATTACAGCAACGTCAACATCAAAGGTACTTCCCGAGAGGACCCCGCTCTAGTGGACGAGGACAACGTGAGTAGAATAGAGATCAGCGGGGCGGGGAGCCTGAAATTGAATAAGTCTCCGGGTCCACCAGAGGTAAAGCCTGGTGATACGGTCACCTGGACGGTAACCGGCGAAAACGTCGGTTCAGTCCCTGCGGAAGGTACGGAAATAACGGTTGACGGGTTGACTATAACTGGAATTTTGCTCTCGGATAAGATATCCGGTCACTCGAACGGCGTAAGGTACGAGCCGAATACTCTCAGCTCCAACAGGCCCGGGACGGAACTCTACTCCACGGATAGTGGAAATACCTGGACCGACGATCGACCGCCCGTGGGAGAAATCGACGCTCTGGGCTACCTGATCTCCACCGCGATAACCCCGGGAGAACGGTTTCAGTTTTCCTATTCGCTCAAGGTTGCTGGTGAACCCGGCCTGAGCACGAACGTCTGTCGGGCTACTTACGACGACGGACGAGGGAACGTAGAGACCGCCGAAGCCCGGGGAACTCTCCGAATCTTGCCGCGACCGGACCTGGTCATCGGACCGAGAAACTACCCGTCCGGGGACAGTCCGGGAGAGCAGTACCTCGATCCCTCGGGTGCAGTTATAAATACCGAACAGGATCGATCTTATACAGAGAAAGTAAACCCCGGAAACTCTCTGGTTTATCGGAACACCCTGGAGAACAACGGAAATTCGACCGAGATTATAAACTTGTCAGTGGATTCCTCTTCTACCCTGCCCGACGACTGGAACGTGACCTTTCTGAACCTTGCCGGTGGGCCGTTATCCGATTCCAACGGCGACGGTCTGGTCGACGTCGGCCCGGTTGCCCCGGGGGACAGGGTGACCGTCAGGGTAAAGATTGAGGTGCCTTATGATCCGGGAGACCGGCCCGAAGGCGGATGGAAAGCCGTGATTAAAACCAGCCTGGCCTCGGATCCGGAGGTCTATGACCTGACGGTTGATGAGGTGGCAACGAAGGAAGTCGAGAAGATCTGGAATTTAACCAAGAAAGTGGACTCGGGAACCGCTCGGTACGGCGACGAACTGACCTATACCCTGAAATTTAAAAACATTTCTGGTTATCCGGTGAAAAACGTCTACATAAAGGACAAGCTCGATCCCGGGCTCCAGGCCCCTAGTTCCATCGAATCCGGGGTTGTCGTAAACCGGAACGGGACGGGATCGATTAGTGTCGAGGGGAATTATTTAAGTTCGGATCACCTGATAAGCTGGAGGGTAACTTCCGGAACCGTCCCCCCGGGTTTTCAGGGAGAACTAACTTTTAAGGCACGAGTGGTAGAATCGGAAGACGAGTTGGAAGTCACAAAGCCCGTGCCGATGGTCAGGAATCACTTTTCTATTACCGGTTGTTACGTTCTGGAGCCGGACCGGTGCAGGAGCACCGAAGCCGTCTCCGACAGGATACATACCGTCATCGAGAAGGAAAGCATACTGGAACTGGAAAAATCCGTCAATCGCGAGCGGGCAAAGCCAGGAGAAGTCGTTGCTTACACGATCACGGCCAGGAACCCTCATCAGGATATCCCGCTGAAGAACGTCGAGGTCCAGGATACCCTCCCCGGGGGTTTTACTTACGTAAATGGCTCTTCTGTCCTGGACGGTAGCCCTGGCCCGAACCCCGATGTAGGACCGGCGGGCAGGGAATTGAAGTGGGAGATCGGCTCTCTTCCGGCCGGTGAGAAGAAGGAGATAAGCTTCGACGCCCGGCTGTCCGTCTCGATATCTCCAGAAACATATATGAACGTAGCCTACGCCCGTGGAAGTTACGAAATCGTCGACCCGAACTCCGGTAAAAAAATTGAAATACCTGCCAGAGCCGGACCGGCACAGGCTGCCGTTCTCGTGGTTTCGGGATTGTTGAAAGAAAATACGAGTATAGTCGGCAGGGTATTCTGGGACACCAACCATAATCGCTACCAGGATCCGGGAGAAAAGGGAATTGAAGACGTCAGAATCGTGACGCAGACGGGCGAATACGCTTTGACCGGGGAAAACGGGTTATATCATCTTATAGATTTACGTCCGGGCGCCAGGATAGTTGTGGCGGATTCGAGTACTATCCCGAAAGATGGCAAGTTAGTTACTGAGAGCAGAAAGCTGAGGCTCACCCGGGGCGGACCAGTCAGGCGGGTGGACTTTCCTGTCTGGCGGGAGGAGGACTAGTATTTTGATTGTTCACTTATTTGCCACCAGAATTCTGGAAAATAGCGGTGGGTCAACTTGAGTAAACGGTGCCTTATTGCAGCACTGGCCATAGCTATCTTGTTGGTTTCCGGGCACTTACCCGGCGAGGTATTGGGGTCGGAGAAAAAGACAGTGCCGGAATTCCCCGCTACCCGCCAGGGACAGCACTTCATTTATCCGGAGGAAGGGGAGCTATTCGTTGCCAGGGACGAAATTACCGTCATAGTTGAGTCCGGTCTGACCGACGTCGTCAATCTCTCTGTCAACGGTTCGCTCGTTTCAAAGAGCAAGATCGGCACCAGGAAATACGGTCGGAAAACGGAGAGGGCGCGTTACGTTTACGTCTCTGTTCCCCTGGAACCCGGTACGAACAGGCTAGTACTTTCCGGCGAGTCTCCTGGGGGAGGAGAGTTTAAACGCGTAAGGAGAGTCACGCTGTCCGGGAGTCCGGCACGGATACAACTTAGCTACGACGAGGAGAAGGCCGTAGCGGACGGCAGAACGGAATTGCCCGTCCAGGTCCGAGTTCTGGACCAGGGGGGAAACCGTGCGCTGACCGGAGCATTTGCCACAGTCAAACTTAACGGGGCCGAAATGGCAACCGAAGACCAAAACCCTTACAGGGACGGTAAACAGATTTCTCTGGACAGGGGTCAAGGAACATTCCGGTTAAAGCCCCTGGACGAGCCGCGGACGGTGAAAGTAGAAGTTGAAAGCGGACGGTTGAGCGGAGGAAAAACCATCCCATACGCCCCCTCCCACCGCGACTGGATCTGGGCCGGTATCGGAGAGGTCAACCTGAACTACCCGCTATTTACCGAGGGGAACTGGAAGGAGAAGATGGTTTGGCCCGGGTTGAGTTCTGGTCCGGAAAAAGAGGTCGGTCCCTTTATGCTTGGATCCAGTGGGGGCCTTTGGGGGCAGGGTTATACGGATAGCCTGGGCCTGGTCACGCTGGCTTTCGATAGCGAGGGCCCACTACTCGGGCCGGAAAACCGCTCCCTCTACCCGGAAAAGTGGAACGATAGCGCGAGTCTGGGCAGGTCAGTTGATTCTTCCTGGAACTTTTACGCCCGGGCCGACCTGGATGACGGCTCCCGTTTCCTGGTGGGTGACTTCGACGTTGATTTCTCCGATCCACTGTTGTATTCATACAACAGGCGTTTTACCGGGGCCTCGATTAACTTCCGCCAGGGTCGTAATACGTACTTTAAACTCTTTGCTACTGAAACAGCTCAGTCCTGGGGTCGGGACGAATTCAAGGGAGGGACTTGCTGCAGCTACGAGCTTTCGGACGCCCCCCTTAAGGTAGGTTCGGAGGAAGTCTGGTTGGAAGTCAGAAACGAATCCGGAGAGGTTTTGAAAAAGAAGCCTCAAAAACGAAATGAGGATTACTGGGTTGATTACCAGGGCGGGGAAGTTGTCTTTACCGAACCCGTGCCCGAGGAGACAGAGGAAGGATATCCGATTTACGTGGTGGTCCAGTACGAAGTTGTGGGGCGAGCGCTGAAGGAAGAGAACGTCGAAATTAACGGTTGCACCGTCGGTCCGTACGACCTTTCCGCGGATAGGATACTGCCCGGTTCGGAAAGGATTACCTTGAAACACGTGGATCCCGCCACGGGAGATCTAGTGAAAGAGGAAGTTCTGAAAACGCCCGATGATTACAAGATGAACTATAACGACGGAGAGTTTACCCTTACTAGTCCCGTCTGCCCGACGGACGCCGAGGGTAACGAGCAGTCGTTCAACGTAGTATACCGGACCTACGAAAGTGCAAAAAAGTACCCCGTGGTAGGAGCCAAGGTCGCTGGTGATTGGGAAAACCTCTCCTGGGACCTCTCCTTTCTCAACCAGTCGACCCTCGGGTCCCTGCCGCAAGTCAAGATCTTCGACGCCGGATTTAGCTACAAACTGGCCCAGAGCTCGGTTCAGGTTAGATGGGCGGAGAACTCGATACCACTTGGCGGGGACGACGTCGCTTTCGGGCTGGGGTACGACTGGCGGAGTTCAAGGGGCAGTGATCTAGATTTTACCTTATCATACCTATTGAAGGGCCCATCATTCGTCTCTCCATCCGCTTCCTCGCCGTTTGATTACGAAAAGAGCGGAGAAAAAAACAGTGTAAAAGCAACGCTTTCCGGGAAACTTGGTGAAGATATTCGTCACGAGGAATCGCTGAAGTTGGATTTTGCCGAAAAATCCGCTCCCCTCGACCTCTCAGTTACGTCTCCGCTCTGGAAGGGCGAAGCTACCTTTGCACTGGAAAAAGACGTCTGGGAGGATGACGATACGTATAAGGTCTTTACCGCTTACGAGCAGACGATTCAGGGAATAAAGAGTGAAATATTTCAAAAGTACTCTCCTGACGGCTGGCGCAGGCTGGGTTACGGGTTCGAGCTGGGCCGCGTATCAGGTGAAGTCACTTCCGAAGAAGACCCCGAGAAACATTCAGAGAAGAGGGATATAATCTTGAACTTCGACCTCCCCAGGGGGTTTCAAGCTCAGGTTGGTCAGACAATTAAATTGGATGACGGAGAGAAGTCTTCCTCGTTTAACTGGAGTCTTTCAACCAAGCTTGATAAATACGATAGGGGAGAGGTATCGTTAAGTGCCTCAGGTGGCTGGTCCTCAGGCGGAGAAAACGAACTCTCCTTAAAAGTAAAAGGTAATGCAGAATATCCGACGGATCGGGATAAAATATCTATTGTCGGAACGCTGGTTAACGATTCCCCGCCGATAAAGTCGCTTCAGGCCGACGTGGAGAGGATATCTCCCCGGGACTGGGATTTCACGGGAAGAGTTTGTGTTGGCCCTCAGAAGGTTGAAGGCAGGGGGGATTACGTCTATAGACCGGTTCACTCCCCGGAATGGACCTTCATTTCTCAGGCAAGACTCTCTGCCCACGAAAAGGACACCTCGCTTTCCGCCAGCGCGGAACAAATATACTTCCCGACCAATCGACTGGAACTGTCCGGTCGGGGCGTAGTCAAGTATTACAGTCATACTCACCCCGATTCGGCCGCTCCGACGTCCAGCTCAGTCACCAACCTCGGGCGGCTCCGATCTCTCTGGCGGATCGAGAATACACCATACTCGGCCGGAGGTCACTTTGGGGTTGCCTACCAGTACGGGTCTGAACAGCTGGAGTACTTTGCCGGGATCGATGGAAGAATCGACCTGAAAGAGAACCTGGCCCTGGTTATTGGCTTTAACCTTGCCGGTTTACAGGATCAAACCTATTCAGCTTCCGATTACAGCTACTTCGGCCCGTTCATCCAGATAGAGACGACAGTAGGAGGTAGCAGTATATGGGATTGAGAAGTGTAGAGTTGCCGGGTAAATTGACCCCGCTGTTTTTACTAGTTTTGGTTATTTGTCTGGTTCCACTCGACGGCTTTGCTGCCAGTGATGACGTCGTGATAAACGAGATAGTTTACGACCCCGCGGGAGATGAGGCGTCCGGGGAGTGGGTTGAGCTATATAATAAATCGGGTAGTGAAGTTGATATTTCCGGCTGGACGATTACTGACGGGAACTATATTTATGAATTTCCCTCGAATGCCTCTATGACCGCGAACAGTTTCGTAGTTGTCCATACCGGCGATGGCACGGATACCGATACTAATTATTACATGGATCGTGGTAACGCTTTCTGGAATAACAATGGCGACGAAGTGCTGCTTGAGGATGATGCCGGTGACGGGGTCGATTACATCGCGTACGGTGGCGATAGCGGTTCGGAGCCAGGTGATTTAAGCTGGACGGGAGATATACCACTTACGGACGAAGGAAATTCACTTGCGCTGATACCTGATGGCGACGACCTCGATGACGCTAAGAATTGGATACCTCGTTCCGGGTCCTACATAACCCAGGGCACCAGCAACGCAAAACAACCCGATCCCACTGTTACAATAGATATCAACTACCCCAATGGGAAGAGTTACGTTTCGACCTGTGAACAGGCAACTGCGATGATCGAGGTGACCAACGATGACCCGGCCGCTTCGATAGAGGACGTCGGGGTCGAGGCGACGCTTCCGGACGATTATTACTACGTATCTGACGACCAGGGTGGGAGCTACGATTCTAACTCCTCCACCGTTACCTGGGGCGGCGGGATATCGATTTCGGCCGGGAGCACCTGGAGTACCAACTTGACTTTTAAACCAAACTGCACCGCGGCTTCGGATCAAAGTATAGACCTCAGTGCAGATTGGGCCCTCTACGCTGGCGGAAGTACCAGTACCGTCAACCTCAGTTCGGACCCGATAACGGTCAACCGGGTCGTCCTGGAAATTACGAAATCCGGCTATAACCAGTCGGAAGACGAGGACGTGGCGAACGCCAGTTCGGTAATCGAAGCCTCGGTGGGCGATACCGTCGTCTTCCTGGTCGAAGTCGAAAACTACGGCGACGGGGATGCCGTAGATGGAATTACAGTCGAGGACGTCCTCGGATCGGGGCTGTCTTTGAATTCTATTACCGACGATGATGATAATCCAGTGAGCTACAGCGGCAGCGGAACGAGCTCAGACCCCTATACCTGGACCACGGACCCGATTTCTGCCGGGGGAACGGAGACGTTCGAAGTAGAGGCTGATGTGGTAAGCTGTTCCGGCCTGGAAAACGGGGTTAGCTACAGCTGGGGCTGCTCGGACGCCGACTCCGCGAGCTGTTCCAGAACGGGCAATGATTCCGCCTCGATAGAGCTAATCCTCAAAGAACCGGATGTTGGTTACTCGATATCTCCTTCCCCCATCGATATAGATTATTGTTCGGGCGAGGAAGTGACGATCGAGGTGACGAATGGGGACCCGAACAATACCGACCCGACCGTCGGCCCGGCTCGAGATTTTACCATCACTATGAACGGATTGCCCGACTCCTATCAAGTCTCAAACGTATCGGGAGCCAATTACAATTCCACCGAAAACGTATTCGACCTAGGCGACATTGCTGCCAACAGCAGCGAACAACTCACCTTTGATCTAGTAGTGGGGTCCTGTGACCCTACAGGTGGAGGAGATCTGCTGTTTGAGGTTAGTTACGATAACGATTGTGGTAAGGAATATCATCCCCCTACCACCCTGGATAGCTTCTCCCTTTCTGGCGTGCCTAGCATTTCGATATCAAAAAGCGGACAGAGACCGGTAGACGTCGGGGAAACGGGAATCTTCTATACGCTCGAGCTGAATTACGAAGGTCCGGATGAGACCCTGACCATAGTTGACGACTACCCGGATACGGGAGAATCCGGCAACGATTATGGAAATTTTGCTGTTTCGGACGCTGATGGTGGAACCGTTTCCGGGGGAGAGATAGAATGGACGGACATATCTTTTACTGATGGAATGACCTGGACGAAGACGATAGAGCTTGACGCCCCGACGAACGCCTGCGCGGCCGGCAATACCTATACGAACCAGTTGAGCTTCTCTCCAACCGATATGGAGGATTGCAACGACTGCACGATTGAGAACAACAGCCCGGCCGGTTTCGAGATCTACGTCAATGACAACGACGAAAACGCCATAACGGATAATTCAAAGTCCGTCGAGTACCTCAACGTTAATAGCAACGATGTTACCACAAGTGGTGCGGGTTCCGCCGAGGACGGAACTAAGATAGAATACACGACCACCGTCCAGTTTAGCGCTCAAACGGACTCCGCTCCGGCTAACTGGGACGGGATTATCTTTACCGAAGACATGGACGGGGGGCAGACCTATGCTTCGGTTGATTCGGTCCAGGCTAACGAGGATTCCTATAGCAATTATACGCTGAACAGTACTTCGGGAACGCTCGAAATTGACCTGTCCGGTTTGGAAGATGAAGGTGCTCCGGCTCCGAATAGCGGGGCTAGCCTGACCCTGATTTATCAGTTAAATGCCCCGGACGGCTCCGAGGGTTCCTTCATCGATTGGTCCCACCTTAAATTGCCTAACTACCCAAAGGACTGCGATGACGACGAAACCTACGATCAGGGTGTCGACGTCTCCATATCCGAGACGAGCCTGGGAACATCGGTTTCCGGTCCTTCCCTGCTGGACAAGTGCAGCACGGAGACCTTCACGATGGATGTCTCTAAGGGTACGCCCTTTCAGGCCTACGACGCGCTGGTAACTCTGAACACTAACGGTAATTACGATTACCTCGACAATACAGTTACCTTTAGCGGATTGGAGGACGAAGACGGGAATACGATAAGCACTTTTGCTCCCACGATCGATGGCGATCAACTAAAATGGAACCTCGGTGACCTCTCCAGCGGCGGGACTATCGAAGTTGACTTGAAGAAGAAATGTTCGCCGAAAGACACGACTTTGAACTCCACCGTGGATTATAACGATAACCCGGATAATCAACCGGACGATAACGTAACATCCAGAGATCACTCCAGTACCGGTTCCTACACGGCCAGTGCGCTGCGGGAGGGCGAGCTCGACGTAGTCGTTCAGCCGGATACTTACAACTTGCGGACCGGTTACCCGAAGTTTAGGGTCTACGTCATCAATAGAGGGGACGGCTCTCTGTACGACGTAGATATGGACCTGGATTTCGGGACCGACCTGGGATATTACGATCACAGCGTGTCGGGAGTGGGCATCACCTCCTTTACCGGTAGTTCCGGTGATGGGTCCGTTAGCTGGAAATATGACGAGATTCTACCGGGGAAGAAATCCGTCGTGACGCTTACGGGTGAACTGACCGGATGTAGTCCGGATCAAGTAACGGCCACGGGTAACTGGTGCACGATCTGCTCCCTTTCATCTTCTGATACCATGAATATCTTGATACCGGCTTCCGACCTCGTTGTCGTGTCTCATTCGATGACTCCTTCGGTAATGGACTACTGTGGTGATACCGCGACGTTTACGATGGAGGCAAAAAACTTCGGTAAAACCTTCGTCTATCAGGCCCAGATTCAGGCCGACCTGGCGGACGGACTATCGCTGACTGGGAATCCCCAGTATTCGACGAATGGAGGCTCAAACTGGTCTAACTTTCCAGGAGATTACACAGAGAAAGAAGCATCGGCCAACGACTATACCTGGGATTTCACCGACCCGAATGGCGACGGGGATAAAAGCGACGCCCTGCTATCGACAACCGACAGAGCCGGTAACCCGGTTCTACCCTCCGGGGAGACGATATCGATCCGGTACGAGGCCAAAATAAATGATTGCACGGCGGCTTCCAGTTTCGAAAGTGGTAACAGGACGACCACTGCAGTATCCAACTTCGACCGGCCCTGCAATCACCTCAACTCCGGGGATCCTGGTGGAAGTTCCGCTCCGAACGAGTTGACGGTCGAAGGAGCTGAACCTCACGTTTCAATTACCAAGCTGGGTAAGAACGACACTAAGGGTACTAGCTATACGGCGGGGACCGTCGAAGCCGAGAGCGGGGATACGGTCACATGGAAAATAGAAATTGAGAATGACGGCAATTACGAGGCCAAAAACGTGGTCGTCGAGGATTCCCTACCTGATAACGTGAGCTACGACAGCTGGAGTCCAGTCAGCGGAATTGGCCTGACAAAGACTGGTAATTACACGTGGGAGATCGACAGAACCGACAGTTACCTGGAAGACGGAGAATCGGCGACCTTTACGGTCACCACGACCGTGGATAGCTGTACGGATTCAAATACCACGAACGATAGCACGGTAAGCTGGGGCTGCTGCAGTACGGTGGATGAGGACAGCGAGTCGGACTCCGTGGACTTGAAGACGCAGTTAAACCCCGCTGACATCGATGTTTCCGTGGACAAGTCCGGATGCACCACCTGCGGGGGTAAGGTGACGGTAGATGTCTCAAATACGACTACGGAGGTTCTCAGCCTGTACGATCTGGACATGCAGGAGGACCTCCCTGCTGGTTACGTCTACGACGACTCCAAAACCTGGAACGGCGATACCGGGACGAAAGTCACTTTCTCGGGCTGGTCGGGACGGACGGATCAGGGCTTAACCTGGTCGCATTCCGAAAACGAGCCCGTAGAGAGTACGGGGGTTTTAACCTGGGCCAGCGTAAATAACGGTGGAAATATCCCGAATAATAAAGCCCTGCTGGGTCCGGGAGAGACAATAACGATTGAGTTCTACATAAAGAACGACGGTACCTCGGGGTACGTGGACAATGACACAAACACGAGCACGGAACCGAATACTAATACCGGCGACCGCAACGACAACGACCCGGCCGACCCCGACTACGACGTACCGTCCATTAGCAATAATTTTGATGTGACCGGAGACGATTCCTGTGACAATACTGTAGGCACTAGCTCCGGTTCCGATTCTGTCGATCCGGCCCAGCCGGACGTCGATGTGACCGTAATTCCGGACAAGCCGCTTGTCACTGAAGGAGATACAGTAACCTGGACCGTTACCCTGTCCAATGACGGAAGCGCCGAAGCGAGTAATATTTCTCTCGATCTCGATCCCGGTAATGGTTACAGTTCTACCGACGTCACCCAAAACCCACCTTCTGGATACTCAACTGGAAATGACCCAATCTCGTGGGACACGAGCGATATCGGAACGCTCGCCCCCGGAGACATGTACGTGATCAAACTGGAGGGAGAAGTCAGCTCCTCTGGCGGTGACCTGAGCGTTACGGCAAACTTGGATGGTGAGTGCACGGACGCTTCCGGTTCCGGCACGGGTCATAAATACACGATCGATTATACGAAGAACTACGTCGCTGGCCTGGTCCACGACAAGACTTTTAAAAACGTAAACGAACCAGGATCAATCAACAACGAAGATACGGACGCGACTTCTTCGATCGGCAACGTCGTCACTTATGAGATAGCACTCGAATTCTTGAGCTCGGGCGACTATACGAACGTCTCGCTGACAGACGATCTGGACAATTCGGAGTCTGGTTCAGCTAACACGAGGGTCGAATACCTGAGCGGTAGCTTCACTACCGGGAGTGGTAATATTACGGATAACGGCGACGGAACGATAACTATTGAGCCCGGTGGTGGATCTTTCTCGGGTCCGGCGAGTTTCGTAATAGAGG
>JAGYME010000053.1 GCA_018400715.1 Candidatus Bipolaricaulota bacterium | reverse complement strand
GAGCTGATGTTAAAAGCGATCATTCCTGCCCCCATGTAGGCTAAAGTGTGCAATCCCATAAAGGCCAGGCTGAAGAATAGATAGTTCATAATACCACTTCTCTTTTGTATTTTGTGATTTAAAAAAGGATAACGCCAACGAAGACCGTATTTTACGGAGGAAAATATTACCAACTTTGTGACAAATATAGGATGTATTTTTTCGGAAATTAGGAGAGTATAGTTGCAGAAGACAGATTAATAAAATTAATGCGTCGGAGGGAAACGGGAATGCAGTCCAATGTTTACCGCCAATTGACACAAATGACTGATTTCTCCTTTCCCCGGGCGCTGTAAAATTCTGTCGTATTCCAACTGGAGGAAGAAAATATGAACAACAAAAAAATACTTATTGTCTTACCACTCGTTATACTGATCCTGAGCGTCAGCGCACTTGGTCAAACGATAAGCCCGGAACATGCCGTGGAGGACGCTCGATATCTTAGGGAAACGCTGGAAAGTATCCACCCGGACCTGTACTTCACCAGGGACCGGGGGGAATCGGAGAAACAGTTTAGAGAGATTGTGGCAGAACTTAAAACCCGGAAGAGCTGGACCAAAAAGGAGCTGTTCGGGCAACTCGCGCCCTATGTAGCAAGCTTCGAAGACGGCCACACCTTCCTCTCGATCATGGAAGATTTCAGGAAACACGCTTTCCAGGGGGGAAAGATTTTTCCGCTGAGCATAAAAATAGATGAAGGTGAAATAACTGTTACGGCCAATCACGCCAATTCCGGTCCGTCACCGGGAGCCATAATTAAGTCCATAAACGGCGTGTCGTCTGACGAATTATACGCCCGGATGGCAGGAGTTATAGGGTCAAAGAGGCGAGCTCATCTGGAATCAACTCTATCCAGTGGCTTTCCCGTTTACGTCTGGGCCCTCTACGATTTCGAGAATAGTTGCGATATAACCTACAAAAATCAGGCGGGAGTAGAAAAAACGGCGTTATTAACTGGCCTATCGGTCGAACAGTTAAAAGCAAAGCGGGGGGATGGTGCTGGAGAGGAAAACCTCAAGTGGTCCCTTTCTTTTCCCAGAAACGACGTCGCCTTACTGACTATAAACACGTTCGCGGGAAGCCTGAAGGACGAATTCGAAACTTTTGTCCAAAAGTCCTTTGAAAGAATCGAAGCCAGTGAAGCAGAATTCCTGATTATAGACCTGCGGAACAACGGTGGCGGGAGCACGGAACTCAGCGATTACCTTTACAGTTTTGTTAGCGCCAGGCCGTTTCGAACTTTCGCGGAGGTTAGGGTCAAGTTATCCGAGCCAATTAAAAAAAGATTAGCCGAAACCAGGCCTGAAATTGATCTACCAGAAAAAGAAACGGTAACTTACAAGAGCGACCTCCAGGCTCCACCCGAAAGAACAACAAGGTTTGAGGGAGAGCTCTTTGTTTTAACTGGGCCCAGAACTTTCTCCACATCCACTGATTTCGCCGCAATTATCAAGGACTACGGCGTCGGAGAAATAGCTGGAGAAGAGACGGGAGGACTGGCGTCTTCTTATGGTGACATATACTATGACCGTTTGCCCAATTCCGAACTCAAGTTTGGCGTATCCTTCAAGTATTTCCTTAGACCGGCCGGATTTGATAACGGTCGCGGGGTCATACCCGACATCCGGATTTCTCTAGATGGATTAGATAATGGGAAAGAAGATACCGTTATCGCCACGCTACTTGAAAAAATTTAACCAACAATCAATCTATTCCGAACTGGCTAATTGATCCGTAATTAGCCAGTTCGCGCAGTTTTCCTGATATCGTTATCCGCTGCAACCAACAAATTTTCCAGAGCACAACCAATGCTAACGTAGATTTCTCTTTTGTCCGAATCGGCTACTTCGAGCCAGCGGCTGAAATCCAGAGAGATCAGGATTTCGCTACCATTTAGGAAAACTTCCACGGCTGTGTATTGTACGGGTATTGCGTACTTTAAAAGAAATCTCAGGCGATCCCCGTTCGTCCCCTAGACTGGGAAGTTGGTTTCGTTTACTTCCCGGGGCTTCGTCGTAAGTTCATGGGTTGCGTTCATATGTTTTAATCTCCTTTGGGTTCAGGGAATCTAAATGCGGTCGGACAGAAGTATGATTCATATTTAGTTCTCTGGCCAATTCTCTTAAATGAATTTTTTTAACATAGTTCGGGCTGTACAACTTGTAAATTTGGATCTGTACCTTTCCTCCCAACCCTTGGCATGGTGGTTTATTCCTCCATATGGTGCGTTTATCCACCAGAGTTTTAAAAAGTTCTGTCCTCAAGGGGAATTTATAACTGATACAATTCATCATCTGGGCAATTCATGTATAGGGGGGAAGTCTTTTCCTCCTGATCTTTAAATGCACTCTGAACTGTCTCTGGTAAATCATCTTTACAGAAAACCGACCTCCAACCGGTACAACTTTCAAAAGAACCAGCAATTGTTTGCCGAACTACAATAAAACCTAATACTTTAGACCTGGAGCGAAACTGAATTCTAAATCGAATATTAAAATTACGTCAGATTACATTCTCTCTAAAAGGCAGTTATTCTTTGGATAGGCCATTCTTGAGAATGTCAATCATACTGTCAATTTTTTTTAGGAACTCTTCCGCCCCTTCGTTCAGCGGGGTCCCTAAAAATATGTCTACAAGTTTCAAATTGTATTGAGTAATCATGGAAGCAGCCACGGACAGGTTCGCGTTGGGATCTATCTCGTCGTTCTCAACCCCCTCTTTTAGGGTCCCGATAATGAAATCCTCCCCACTTGCCAAGGATTCTTCCAGAAGCTCCTCCTGTAATTCCGCATCCTCTTTCATCAAATTCTGCCCTACAGCCAGCAGTCGCGGGTTCTGTTCGGCGAACCGGAAGCCCGCCCGGTAAAGCTTGCGCAGACGACCAAAGACGTCCTCGCTCTCCATTTCTTCCAGAGCCCCTTTCATGAATTCGAACTTTTTCTCCTGGCTCATTTCTATGAGATGACGGTAGAGGTCTTTTTTGCTCTCGAAATACTGGTAGAAGCTCCCCTTGGGGATATCCGCCCGTTCGACTATTCTGCTGACGGTTGCCCGGTGGAAGGAGTGGCTGCCGAATTCTTCCAGGGCGGCGTCCAGTACGCGGGTCCTTTTCTCTTTGTCAAGGTTATAAAATGTCTTTTTTGGCATGATATCTAGGCGAGCCTGCCCTCCGTTTTTCTAACGAGGCCTAAAAGGAGCAAGAATAGACCAACGATTATACCCAGCAGGACGTAAATGCTGGCGGATATCGCTCCCCAGCTTCCCCCCTCCTGAGTTATCTTTACCACCGGCGAGATGTAGTAATACGTCGGGATTATTTTTCCGATCCATTTTGGTATTGCCGGGAAGAGGTAGACAAACCCAGGCGCAAACAGGAAAATACCTCCCGCCTTCCAGAGAGCCAGAAGGCTCGTGATGTCGTTCACTAGCAACCCGGAGATAAGCCCGAATTCACTTGCCATTATACCTCCGAGACCGAGTACGAGAATCAATAGAAGCGGTTGAGCCCCAAAAGCACCGTTTAAAAGCAGTATCATGACGGCAACGAACAGGCTAACCACTACCCCCATTGTTGCCTTGGCGACCATGATTTCCGGAAGCGTGGCCGGGCTCGTGATCAGGGCTTTTAGCGTTCCGCGTTCCTTTTCCTCTATGAGACCTCCTGCGGGTAAAAACGCGCCACCAAGAAAGACCGCCATGAGGACGATAAAGGGTAGGAACCTCTCCTTCCAGGGAGTAAACTCGCTTTCTCCCAGAGTCACGAACTCGACCTCGAGCGGTGGTTCGCCTCCCAGGACCCTCTGAATCCAGTCGACCAGCGAAGACTTCAAAATCGCTCTATCGCTCGCGGGGCTCGAGCCCCAGACGAAGGTAGCGATTGCCAGCGAACCCTCCGGGGATCTTCCTTCCGCTAGACTTTCGGGCAGGACGACTCCCATGTCCAGCGATCCCCGTTCGACCGAACTTTTCAAATCTTCGAGGGACGTATAATCCTTGACTTTTACTCCCTCCAATTTTTCTATCCGCTCCGGGAGCCTGGCTCCCCCTTCGGCCATCACCCCGAGGGTCGGCTCGTCCGAGAGAAAACTTCCCACCGCAAACGAAAAAACAAAGGATATCAACAGAGGTGCCAGCACCGCCCAGATAAAGAGGAAGTTCTTTGGCCCCCGGACTACGTCCTTTCCCAGGATTACCCCTACGAGTCGCGGATTCATCTGAACCTCCTTTCAAGCACTTTTACGCCGGCACCGCTTATGATCAATCCCGATAGGGTCAGGGCGATCAGGTGCGTCCATACGTCGGTCCACCCGGCGCCGAAGTTTGCCGCAATGTGGACGGAATCCATGAGATAATAGGACGGAATAAACCTCATCCAGTTTGCGGAAGCTCCGGGGAAAAGCACTCCACCGGCCGGTATCATCATTATGATCAAAGACAGGATTCCCCAGGCCATGACCGACATGGTGTCGCTGGATACGGAAGCTATTAGAAAAGCTATTCCGGTTAGGGTGGCGGAGCCAAGAACCAACGAGACCAGTACGACCGCGGGGCTCCGGCTCAACCCCCCGACCAGCGCCATGAAGAAGATCGCCTGGATGGAGGCAAGACTCATACCGGTGATCCCTTTTGCAAGGAATATTTCGGCGGTATTTAACGGGCTGACCAGCAGGGCTTTCAGCGTCTTCGTCTCTATTTCTTCAGTGATCAGGCTCGCCAGACCCATTGTTTCCGTCATGATCAGAAATACGGCAAACAGAGGACGCAGCCTGTCCCGGGCGGGTATGGGACCCGTTACCAGTTCTCTGCCAAGGACCTCCTCCGAGAAGTCGACCGTGATGCTTCTTCCCGTGGCGGAGTAACCCCAGTTCTGGACGGTACTCCGAAGGGCGGATTTGGTCGAATCGGGGACGTCGGGTGGAAAGTAAAGAGTTATAGTTGGCCTGTCTCCGGCCGCAATCGAGGTGGCAAGGTCTTCCGGGAAAACTATCCCGGCCACGTAGTCACCCTCTTCCACCGCCTTTCTCATGTTTTCCTCGAAATCAAACGATCTGAACTCGAGCCCTTCTTCCCGGGCTCCTTCCAGCGAGGATAATTCCGTCGGCGTATAGAAACCAATTTCCAGTGTCTGATCCACTCCCGCAGGAAGCAAGAAATAAACTGCGAGATAAGCCAGTAGACCAATTACGGTTACTACAGCAAAGAGGCGGTTCTGGAAGTAGAGAAAGAAGTCCTTACCGGTTAGTGCAAATATCGCTCGATAGTTCATTCCGTCAGCCCCCTGCCAGTTATGTCGATGAATATGTCTTCGAGGGTTGCCTCCTTGCTGTGAACCGTTGAAACCTTAGTCTCGGCGAATAACCGGCGAACGAGGTCCGGCGTCTCTTCGGTGTCCAGAGTTATCTCTCGTTTTTCCAGTTCGCCGTCTTCGTCGACGATTTCGGCTATTAGAGTTCTGCTGCCATACTCCTGTTTCAGGTTGTGAGGTGTATCGAGAGCAACTATCCTTCCCTGGTTGAGGAAGGCGACCCGATCGGAGAGCTTGTCCGCTTCCGCCATATTGTGCGTCGTGAGGAAGACGGACGCTCCTCTTTCCCGCTCTTCCAGGATTACGTCCCTGATCGATTCGGCCGAACCGGGGTCGAGGCCGTCGGTTGGCTCGTCCAGAAAAAGTATCTCGGGTCGATGAAGGATCGACCGGGCGACCATCAACCTCTGCTTCATTCCCTTGGAGTAGTTCTGTACTTTGTCGTCCCCCCGACCGGAAAGCCCTACTCTGTCCAGCAACTGCTCGGGATCGAAGCTTCTCACTTCAAATAATCTGGCAAACAGTTTAAGGTTCTCCCGGGCGCTCATCCCCTCGTATAAATTGGTTTCCTCAAAGCAAATCCCTATCTTGCCCTGGACCTCTCTTACGTTATCGGCAACGGAGTAGCCCAGTATTTCGGCCTCACCCGCCTTGGGCTTCATCTGTCCGGTCAGCATCTTAACAGTGGTCGTCTTTCCCGCCCCGTTTGGACCGAGAAAACCAAGAATTTCGCCCCTGCCGACCTCGAAGTCGATATGATCTACGGCCAGAAGATCACCGTAGTTATAGGCTAAACCCCTTGCGACAATAGCATCTTCGTTCATAACTACCCCTTTTTCTTTAATTAGGACGACTGAACGGTCATGTGACTGATCAGTCATAATATACCCCCAAAACTCGGGCCCATCAAGTTTTTCAATATAATTTGCCTTATCCTCCGTATCGATGCTGTCTAAACTAATACCTCCTCAAGCGGACGTCTGGGGGTGTGTTTTTTCTCCGGTTCTGCGTATCCCAAACGAAAGGTTTGCTGGGAATAAACATCCGAAACGGGTATTAGTTTTGCAACCTCGGATTTGAGTTCGGTTATTTCAAGAATTTGACTCATCGGGTGGAGGGAAATATTCAGGCTTGCCGCGGTCAACGCCAAGCGTTCAAAGGTCTGTCCTGCCTTGATTCTAGCCTCTCTTCCGTCTGATCTGGAGCTAATGACGCCCAGCACCGGTGCACTCAGCAAGAGTTCCGAGTCCTTTTTGGCAGTACTTTTCCCCATATTCAAATAAGTAACTGCCAGTTGACTCATTTTTGAGGTTAGCCAGGAAGTACCAAAAACCCCTTGCCCCATCCAATAACCTAACTCTTCACGCCATTCGGGGTCAGCAAATTGCATTGCATCACCCTTTGTCATCAAACTATCCACTTTCCGCTTGACCTCAGGATCGTCAGTCAGGTGAAGGCGAATTTCTTTACCTTTGTTAATATTCTGAAGTTTTTCCAGGTTTTCCTCTCCGATCGGTTTAGCCTCATAGACGTTATGGTTGGTATGTCTTCCGCGAATGGCTTCAAATAAACCATTCGAACTTGATTGCGGTTGGGAGTTAGAACCCTGGAAGGTTACGGAAACGGCAGGATATTTCTTTTCGGATTCGGGAAGATAATCTACATCGCAGCGATAACCGAAATGATTGGCGGCGACTATTAGATTTTCCAGAGCGCAACCAATACTTATATGAAGTTCTCGCCTGTCCGAATCCGCAACTTTTAGCCAGCGGTCCCTGTCAATAAAAATTTTTACCGTATTATTATCCAAAGAAAACTTCCAGGGCTGGGTATTGTGACTCGAAGGTGCAAGTATAGCGTATCGCAAAAGAAATTTTAGCTTCTCCTCAATATTCCCGTCAGTAGGAAAACTCCCCTCTTTGATACTCCATGGATTACTTTTAACTAAATCTTGGTCGTGCATTTGTGCCTCCTGTTTTAAAAAGACTTGAATTTCTTCTTTTGAGCATCGATGTCCTCCTGAAGCTCTACTTTCTGGCTCAGCGCCCTAATGGAAAGCGTCTCCACGGTCACACCGAGAAAAATTGCGAGAAAAGACGCCCTCTCATAAAACCACGGTATGTCCGGGGTGGGTGGGGTCCAGGCAATCAGCGAGGTAAATAACCTAAGAACACTTTACAGTTTTCCGTCCTTGACCAGCGATATCAGCCGCGAGGCTATTTCCGTTATCTTACTCGTATTGAGTCCCTCTTCGGGGTTGTTAGCCGTCAAAGAAATAACGTATACTGGCGAATTTTTGCCTTTCTGTAACAGGTGAGTGTACTGCAACACTCCCCCTTCGGACCCACCCTTGTAACCGGCTCTGTACCAGTCCGACTTCGCTGCCAGGCCAGAGTTGATATAGATCTCTCCGGCGTTTCTCAGATCGTATATCATCCCGGCCAGTTTCTTCGTCGAAAAGAACCATTCGATTTCCTCTATCAGGATAGGAGTTGAAGCCGAAAGTTGGCTGGCGCTTGCTCGAAGCCCCTGAAAACTCTCCAGAATTTCTCGCTTCTGCTTCGTATTACCGGTTAGGTACTCCTTCCGGGTGGCGGAATCAACACCGTACTTCAGGTTAAAAGCTTCCACTGTAGTGAGGAACGGCCTGTTCTCCGGATTAGTGTTCTGTTCCAGGTACTTTTTTCCAACTAAATCGATCAAAATGTCGGTAGCCGTATTGTCGCTCTGAGATATCATCAAATTTGACAGAGTCTTAACAGTTACCGGCGTGCCGACGGGCCAGTCCTGGAGTATTCCCGAGGGAAGCGACATGTCTTTTTTCTTCAACCATACTACCTTATCCCAGACGTCGGACCCCATCTCCCCGTAAAGCGCTTTCAGGACGTAAAGTTTGAACGAGGATCCAACCGCCATTGTCTCATCTTCGTTCAAGGAATATAGCTCCTGGTCGTTTTTCGATATATAAAGGGAGACGGAACTATCTAGACCCTTTAATTCGGATACGAGCTCCTCCAGAGTATCTGTCTTTAGAGTCCAGTTTCCGAACCATAGTCCGGCTATCTTGCCCTCCGCGTCCAGAGATACCCGACTTGGGGCGGTGCCTTTCTCAAATACTAGTTTGTACGGACCCTCTCCGCCTTCAATCGATTTGAGTTCTCCCAGGTTGGATTTATACTGGGTGATTATACTGTTGATATTACTTATCGGAACCTGATCGAGAAAAGACTCCGCAAACAGGTCTTTCCTCCGGTCCGGCGGGTCCGTAAATACCTTCATCAGGGCCTCCTTTTCGGCGGTCTTCCCTGCTGCAACAGGTGCTATTGACCCCGCAACTATAATTCCTAGCAGTAAAAAAATCGTGATAATGGTTAATTTTGATCTCATATTTTACCTCCTCTTAAAATGGAATGCCAAATTTTGCCCTTTTTGCCCTTCTGTTTGACAATCGTTTTCCCTTTACTGTCAGCAGTATCCTATCTCCGTTGATATCTATGAGTTCTTCATCCATCAGTTCGTCCAGAAGTAGGTCCAGCTGATCTTCAAATTCAAACCCAGATATGGGTTGAATAGCCGTACTTATAGGATGTTTTTCCCCGCCAAACAGCTTCATTTTAAGGCGGGCGGGGCGGGGTGTAATTGGCTAAATGTTCTAGATATAGCAGGTAATATCGGATAGATGTCTTGGATGGTCCGATATTTCTCCGCAAGATAACGGATTAAATCGGGTTGGAGAGAAACAACTACTTCAACTCCACTATACCTTCCCTTACAGCATACAGCGCGGCTTGAGTGCGGTTGGTAAGGTCAAGCTTCGCCAGAATATTGCTGACGTGAGATCTTACTGTTCGCTCACTTATGTATAACTTTTCGGCAATATCCTCATTCGGCAACCCCTCGGCGAGTAACTCCAGGACCTCTACCTCTCTATCCGTTAAGTCCTCCGAGGAATCTTGAGGTTCATTCTGGACGGACCGAAGCACGGTTCCAGCGACCTTTGGATCCAGAGTGGATTCCCCATGGTAAACGTCCTTGATTCCCTGAACTAGCTCATCAGGTGAAGCATCTTTTATCAAATAGCCTGTTGCACCCGCTTTTATTGCTTGAATGATTCTCTCTTCTTCGGAAAAACTAGTAAGGATTAATATCTCAGGCGCAGAACTTATCTTAGCTATTTTGCTGGTTGCTTCAACGCCGTCCATCTCGGGCATCACCAGATCCATTAAAACAACGTCAGGTTCCTGAGATTTCACCTTCGTTACTGCTTCTCTCCCATCAGAAGCTTCACCGATCACTTCCATGTGTGGCTCGGTATCAATTAAAGCTTTCACACCGGAACGAACTACTCGATGATCGTCCACAATCACCAGTTTTATCATTTCTCCGTCCTCGCTCATATTATCACTCACACTTAAATTGATTTTTTATTTCTTAACGTAAATCATCGTACCTTTACCGGGTTCGGATTCGATAGAAAATTCCGCACCTATTTTATCCGCCCTTTCTTTCATATTGTTGAGCCCCATCCCTCCACTTTCCCTGGCCTTAGACGGGTCGAAACCCCGACCGTCGTCACTTACTTTCAACCTAATATCCTCATCTCGAGCATCCAGAAGAACGTCAACTCGGGTTGCCTCGGCGTGTTTCTGCGCGTTATTTAGAGCTTCCTGAGTAATCAGGTAAAGTTCCTCCACTTCTTCTTCAGACAAATCGGGGCTTCCCTTTACCTCTACGGAAGACTCAACCCCGGACCTCCTTTCCACTGTCTCCAGTCTGCTTTTGATCTTATCCTCGAAATGACTGCTGGTCTTCCCCGGCGATCTCATCTGATAAATAAGCAATCTCATTTCTTTTAATGCCTGTTGAGACATCCTCTCCACGTTTTCCAGGTGAGATCTAACCTGCTCTGGATTCCCTTGATCTGCCATCCTCTTTGCGGCCTCGGCAAAAAGCGTAACGCTATAAAGAGACTGCGTCACGGAATCATGTAACTCGCGGGCCATCCTGTTTCTCTCTTCGATTACCGCGGCTTCTTCAGCCTTCTTACTCAACCGTGCGTTCTCAATTGCAATAGAAGCCTGATCGGCGAAAGTAGTAGCCAGGCTAACCTCCTCGTCGCTAAATTCGCGTGGCTTATCGTAGTACAGGATTATTACACCGTATAATTCTTCTCCCATGACCAGGGGAGTTGAAATAGATGCACCAAAACGTTCCTGAACTACCCGTCCAAGCTGTTTCATTGTCGAGGAGATATAATAATCTTCGACGACTTCTTTGGATAGATCTTCCAGAACCAATGGGCGTTTATTCAAAGTTTTCTGATCCAGATCAGAACGTGAAAGCGAAACCCGGTCAACCTCACGAAATTCCTCGGGAGCATTTTTTGTAGTTAAACGGGCAAGGAATCCGTCCTCGCCGTATTCCTTTTTTTCCAGTCTGAGAATTGCCCCACCATCCGCATTTAAGATCGCGTAAATTTGATCCAGTACCGTTTCCAGCACCTTTACGAGGGACTGGCTGGAATTTATTATACCCATGGTTTCTCTCAACCCTTCGGCCACACGCCTTCTCCGTTCGCTAGAAGCTAATCGTTCTTTTTCCGCTTCAAAGAGCCGAGCGTTCTCTATGGCTACTCCTACCTGGTTTGCGAATGCCACGGCCACTTCTGCGTCCCGGAAGGAGTAGTGCCCAGCCTCACGGTGATTCAGCGTCAACATCCCCAGCGCTTCATCCTGATAAATCAGCGGTACTCCCATCCAGCACTGGAGATAGTCGAAAGTATCTCCTGACTTCTCGCGGGCAGCCATTTGGATTTCACGCGCGAGAGGCTCATCACTTCTGACATCACTTACCACCACAGGCTCTTCCCTCTCTATTACTTCCCTGTTTGCTCCCGCCTCCTCCAGGAAAAACTCTAGATTTAGTGCTTTTTCCTGGCTTATTGAGCCCCGATACGCGGCAACTTCAAGGTGGTCGTTTTCCAGCGTCATAATGGAAGCAGCGTCGAATTCCAACACCGTACCAAGCTTGTCGAGGATCTTTCCAAGTAGAGGGTTCAACTCCAGCGTCGAGGCCACGTCCTGAGCTATCCCCATTAAAGCAGCAAGCTCGGGGGTCTGCTTCCTCTGGTTGACCAGACTCTCTTGTCCCTCAGTTCGATCGGATATATCGGTGACGACGCCTTCTATCCTCCCGAAATCGTCCGGGTTGGGAACTTCGTGTCCTCTCTCCCAGACCCATTTCTGGTCCTCGCCTGTTTGAATTCTATATATGACTTCATAGGGCTCGTTTTCCGCCAGGGCGCTTTCTATTTCATTTCGAACGAACGGCCTGTCCGCAGGATTAATCAACTTAACGTAGGAAATTTCCTCGTTATCGATGAGATCTTCGGGGGGATAGCCGGTAATGGATAAAGAGCCTTCGTTGACAAATGTCATGGTCCACAGGGAATCAGCCCGACACTGAAAGGTCATACAGGGGAGATCTTCTACCAGATCAGCAAGTATCCTTCCGCTTTCTTCCGTCCCCCGATTAGCCCCTCGGGAGCCTTCTTCTCGATTTCCGTCCTCTGTAAGCATTTATTCTCCTCTTTTAAACCCGAATGGTTATGGCTCTATCGGATAAAACTTACAATATTCTCTTTTCTGAGAAAAGGTTATTATCTAACTTAGCTTTCGGGGTTTGTAACATTTCCGAGCGAAAAGAATCCGAACCGGAAGACGTTTCCTTCGCAAAGCTGGCCGAAACAAGCCCTGCGGCCATTAGTCAAGAACCCCGCCCACAGGGCGGCGCATATAAAAAGGCAATGT
>JAGYME010000052.1 GCA_018400715.1 Candidatus Bipolaricaulota bacterium | reverse complement strand
TCGTCTAGCTGTTGAATTAATCTGGTCTTTTCTTCTACCCGGGAAGATCTGTATCTACAGAGCTTCCTTAAGCTGCGGAGACGCTCGTTTGTCCTGGGAGTTGATTCTGGCTTAAACCGGAGGACGTATCTGGCAATTGCCTTGGCGTCAGCCGAATCGGTCTTTACCCGGGAGAGGTCCATCCTCTTGAACTGATGGATCTCGTTGGGGTTGATTAAACTCAGGGTGATATCCAGCTTCTCCTTTAGCTCCATCAGATGGTTAAATACGGGCTTCCAGTAGTTTCCGGTCGCCTCCAGGCCCAGGTGTATACTACTGGTAGAGTGTTTCCACAGTAACTCTTCTAGCTTTTCAAAGCCGTCCTTGTCGTTGGTGATCGTAGTTTTGTAGGCTGGATCATCCTCTTCTTTCTCGATCGCGTAGACGGCGTGCTCTTCCGAACCGACATCTATACCGACGTATGTACTCATAGATTTTTGACTCCTCCCGTAATCTCGTATTGATTGCAGGATGACTTCCCGGCTTCCCGAAAGCTACGCCTTGTGTATGAGAGGTTAGCCTGGCGAGACCGTATTAAGGCTTATCCGGGAGCAGGAAGGGACATTCTAAAATAAGAGGTCTAGGCCTCAAGGTTAATTTTAGTCCTTTCCTGCAACCGGGTATTAGGTTAAGATTTATCGTTTACATCATACAAGGTATAATATAAAGTAGTAGATACGATTATTTTCTAACATAAGGGCTGAAATAACCATGATGAAGTGGGAGGACCGCAAAATAAACCGGAGATCCGAAGAGGACGACGAAGTTATCCAGAGTATCAAGATAACGCTTAGTGGAATATTGTTTGGGCTTCTGCTGCTAATGGCCGTCACTCCAAGCCTCCAGGGCGGAGACATGGCCTCGGTTCAGGTAACTGTGGAATTCGTCGATATTCAGGAGCTAGCTATAGAATCAAATATAGCCAGCGTGGCAGTCGAGAAGAGAGGAGATACGAAAACGAGCACGAAAATTGACCTGGATAACTTACAAGCTAGAAGCGATCTGTACTTACCGGACGCGATAGACGTGGGGATAACCAGCTCAGCGGACTGGCACCTGATGGCAAGGGTAGAGGATACTTACGTCAACCCGGAGGCCAGATCTTCAGTCTCTCAAGTCAACCTGGCCATCTCTGACCCTTCCGGCGTTGAAGGCTTTTCCTTCAATAATTTGTCACTTGCCGAAGGGGAAGAGGGCGAGCTGGCGAGAAAAAGCGGCTCCACCTCCATACGGACGGACTTCTCCGTTGACTACGAACTAGAGCTATCTTCTCCCGACGTATCCGACCTCTCCAGCGTCGGAGGAGAAGTCATCTATACTCTAATGAAGTTGTAATCGAGATAAGGAATTTGTTTATCCCACCATATAGCCTACACTTGTCTTAAGAAAATGGCTATCAAGAGATATACTATACCCCTTATTCTAGTTCTCACGGCTCTAATAGCCTCCCCGAGCACCCACGGGTCTATAACCGTAGAACCGAGGAAGATCACCTTGGCCTCACCCCAGGGAGAAGCTTATACCGGCTCGTTCACCGTGAAGAACGAGGGTCCTGAAGCCAAAGACGTCTTAATCAATGTATCCGATTGGACCTTAAGCGAGAGAGGGAAAATTACCTTCAAGGAACCGGGCTCGCTTTCTCGCTCCATCAATCGGTATCTGGAGTTTTCACCAAAACAGGTAATAATCCCTCCCAACTCTTCCCGCGAAATTAGCTTCAAAGTGATGCCAAATGACCATGGAGAGAAAAGCAGGTGGGGCGTCTTTCTCGTTCGTTCTCTGGACGGAAATCGAGGTGGAGGGGAAGGGGTAAATATCGGGGTAACCGTCCAGCACGCTGTCACCATCTATCAAGAGGCGATGGAGGAAGATATGCAAGGGACGATAACGGGCGTGGAAGTAGAAAAGAAAGACGGGATGATTACGTTCGCAGTTGCTTTTCGAAACGACTGCGAGGCCTTCCTCCACCCTGAAGGGAGGATCGAGATAACCATGGCTAGCGGTGACCTTCAAAAAGAAGTCCCTATTGAATCAAACCTCGTGCTGCCCGATACGACACGGCTATTTACTTTCGAAATTGGAAGGGGTTCCCTGCCTCCCGGCGAATATAATGCGCTGGTAGTAATCGACTTCGGCGGGGATCACCTGGTGGGGGCGCGGTTGGGTTTTGAAGTGGAACAGTAAATTAGGCTTGGAACAGCTTAAGAATTTTCAATTGAGCCGAAGATTACTTCGCGCTAAGCCTTAATACTTCGTACTGTACCAAACTTTTGAATCCTGATACATGATGAAGTCCACATCTTTTCCGGCTTCAAGCTTATCTTCAAGCGAATGAGAGTAGGAAGTAAAGTTTGCTGAACCGTCCATGGAATCTACTCCTGTCATATCTGTCCTCTCGGCTATTCCCAAAGCAACTTGAGTATCGATAAGCCCGTAACCGGATTCATAGTCCCTCCCGTCTTCCTCAATATCATGGGTAGATTCCTTTAATTTGGTCTTAAGTTCAGACAGAGTCATGTCAGGGTTCTGGGAAAGGATTAAGGCAGCAGAGCCAGCTACGTGGGGAGCGGCAAAAGAAGTGCCTGACCCCGTAACTAACTCTCCACCTACAGAAAAGGAGAGCACGTTTTCCCCTGGGGCAACAAGCTCGACCTCAGGACCGTAGTTGGAAAAATAGGAGACGTCTTTGTATCGGTTTATCGACCCTACGGTAAATACCTCATCCCACTTTCCAAAATTTTTAACTCTATCTCCGTCGTTACCGGCAATACCAACCACTAGGACGCCCTTCGCTTCTGCGCGTGCGACCGCTCGGTGGACGAGAGAAGGAGGAGGGACGCTCGCGAATAGGGACATATTGATGATACTTGCACCGTTCTCAACTGCATAATCGATTGCGTCAGCCAACCGCTGCCAGTCTGAGGTGTAAAACTTGCCATCGGCGTTGAGAAACTTCAAGTCCATTATCGAAACGTTCGGGGAAACTCCGCCTGCACCTGATTTGCTATCGTAAGTCGAGCCAACTAGCCCGGCAACAAAGGTCCCATGATAGTGTAGGTTCGAAGAGTTTCCAGAAAGGTCCTTATCCTCACGGAAATCCCAACCAGAAACGTCATCTACGTACCCGTTGCCGTCGTTATCCCGGCCGTCGTTTGGAACCTCGTCTTCATTTACCCATAAATTTTTCCGCAGTGCGGGGATTGACCTATCTATTCCAGAATCAATCACTGCAACTACAATTTCATCCGATCCCTTTGTAACCTTCCAGGCCTCCTTCGCTTTTATCGCGTTAAGGCCCCAGCGGGTCGACTGCCGATAGGAAGAGACGGAGTAATCTCCTGCGCTTCCGGCCACTATTGGGGATATGTTAACGTTATACAGAGCTATAGAGACTACTACACAAAGAAGTAGAGTGAAAACCTGGGATCGCCAGTTCTTTCTCGCTCGAAACCTTTTCATTCTTATCCCTCGACTCCGTCTGTACTGAGATTGAATTAGATTAGATATAATTGTTCCTATTGTTTTACATTATTTATTATACCTAATCCTACGCTTTTTAGACGTCGGACGACCGAGAGATAAGAAATAAAACCTTATTTCCAAAAATTCTTGTCAGGAAAATGGAATTGATCTGGCTCAGAAAGGAGAGAAAATGTAAGGGTGCAAAAAGCAAATACAACCCACCCGAGTGGAGTGGGATCAGAACACGAAGTTAGTAAGCAACCCCCAATTCTGACTGATAGGATGACATCTGGAGAGTGTTTGGAATGGGATAGAGGTAGAAAAAGTGAGAAAAGAAAAGTGTGATCAGGAGAAGAAAGCCGTTAGGACGACACGTCGATGTTCTTAACCGCTCTGCCCTTCAATCCGTTTTTGTCGGTTACGGTCAGGGAGACCTTCCACGTGCCGGTCTGATCTAACGTAAGGGAGACAGTTTCCCCTGTCTTTTCGATTGTAGTCCCGCCATGTACGAGTTTCCACGCATAAGTCTCTATTTCAGTCTGTACTGCGGAGCTCTCAGAACCGTCGAGAGCTATTTCTTCCCCGACCTTGGGGTTCTGGGGTGAATAGGTCAACGAGGCAGTTGGCGGGCCAAACGTAACGACCACCGGGCGGGGTTTCTGATAGACGCCAAACTCCACTTCGGTTCTTCCGTATTTCTCCGTCTTCACAGTTACCGTCTCTGGTGTCGTGGGCTCGTACCTTTCCGGCAAGGTTTCCTCCTGCAACTCTAGCTGGTAGGTACCGGGCGTCAGGTCGACCACGAACCTTCCGTTAGACCCGGAGCGAATGGTTCTTTCCTCACCCTGACCCGAAACTAATATCTCTATTCCCCCTAAACCCTGTTCACCCTGGTCCCTATTGCCGTTTTGGTCCTCGTCGTCGAATACCAGTCCCCTTACCCAGGAACGAGGCTGCAGCGGAATCTTCACCTCCGGTCTTTCTCCGGCTTCAACCTGCACCAACACTGGGGTTTCAATAGTCGGTTTTAAGCCCGGCTCTACTTCTTGTATTCTCACCTCGTACTCGCCGGGTGAAACCGGAGGGAAAGCAAATTTACCGGAATCTCCACTCAAAGCGCTCTGATCATTCATGCCGAGTAACGCGTTCTCAACACCCTCCTCATCCTCGTCCTTCCTACCGTTCCCGTTCTCGTCCACGAACAGCCGGCCTTTGACCTGACCTTTTGTCGGACCGGCAAAACGGAACGGGTCCGGGAAAGAAGCGGTAAAGGATGCCGAAATACTATCCTGCTGGACAAGTGAGGCTGAAAGTGACAGGTTAATAGATAGGCCTTCCGCGCCTGTTTCCGCGATATTTATGCGGGCTATAGTGTCCGAACTCCCCCTCGTCAAAGAAAAAGTTGGTGACAGTGGTGCTTCGGGGAATGTTGAAGTGAGGGTAAAAGTATTGCTGAGATCTTCTGGAAACGTCCCGGCCGTTCGATCAAAAGACGTACTAATTGCGTGTCGGGACTCTCCCAGCTCGAAGTAAACGCCAGCATTTATCGACTGTACAATTATCTCCGCACCCACCACCCGGTCCAGCGTTTCGGACAAGCCTCCGCCAATTGACCAGCTAAAGGCTTCCCCACCTCTCAAGGAGCCGGAAAATACGCGGGAAACCAGGTCATTGGTCCGGGGGTCGTCGTCGCTGGTCCTTTCCGTCCATCTCAACGAAAAGTTTGAATCAAGTTCATCCCCCAAGTCTATCGAAGTTGACGCTGAGAAACTCTTATCGTGGCTGTAATAGCTATTTGTCCCCTCTCCTATTCTAACCCAGCTGTAATCCCAGTTGAAAGTCGAACTGAATTCCTCCTCTTCCCAGTCCACGTCCACGCCGTACTCCCGGCTCGGGAGCTGGTTTGGATAACCAGAACTCACATCCACAAAGGAGGGGTAAACCTCAATACGCTCCCCCGGCAGCTCCAACCCGGCCTCTATAATCGTGCCGGACTCGTCGCCCTGTTCCGCCGTGGTGATCAACCCATCTAGGACCTGACCGGTACTAAACTCATAAACCCCCTGAAGCTCCGCCACGCTGAATTCGTCCTCTTCATCGGAAGCCATAACGACCCGCATATCCCAGTATTCACCTTCCCGTTCCAGAGAGAGCCCTTTTGCATTTTCGGTAAATATGATATCTGCGGTCAAATCCTCAAATTCACCGGTAAAAAACGGGCTTCCGCTGACCCCAAGATAGGAGCCTGATATCGAAGCTCCGTCCAATGTAAAGCCCCAGTGTTCCCCCATCACGTGGAGACTTCCCCCGTCAAACCCTTCTATATCAAAATTCAGGCTGGAGGAGACCTCCCCCACGGTCGGGATATCCCCCCTTCCCCTGAAGGAGAAGTTCGGGTCTCCTTCCTGGTTTACGCTCGCGCCGAACGTGGTGTCCCATGTCGGGTACAGTGAATCGAGAACTTTATCAGGCGGCGGAGGAGCGAGGCTTCCAGTGCTCGTAAGTGTCCTTTCAAGTTCGGGCCTTTTGGTCGAGGTGAGTTCGATTTCAACCCTATATCTTTCTCCGGAGCTGGCCCCCTCTGGTATGGTAAAAGAAATGGTTATAGTTTTTGATTGCCCGGGTAGCAGCCGGACTTTTCTCTCTTCCAGAGAGAAATTCCAGCCTTCTTCCACCGTTACCTCAATTTCGTATGTATCCGTCAGGTTACCGGTATTTCTTATCTCTATTGCTCCTTCGGCCCTCCCCCCGGGGCCGACCCGCGGCGGTTCTGCCACCCAGCTTAACTCCACGTCCGGTACCGACTCTACTTGTATATAGGTCGTAGCAGTGGATTTTTCCGGTCCGGTGGTCGATTCCGCCGTCATCGTTATCTCGTACTCTCCCGCTTTCACGTCGCCGGGCACGTTTATATTTGCAAAAACTGGTTTGCTCCCGTTCGGAACCAAGCTGACCTGATCACCGACAGGCAGGCTAGTCCAGCCTTTCGGGAGGTCCAGAGTAAGTTTATATTCGTCCGGAGAGGAACCTTCGTTTTTCACAGTAAACACGTGAGTAACTAGCTCACCGGGCTCGGCCAATTTGAGCCCAGTGGCATTAATAGATACCTCCGAGGCTTTCACCGGAATGGTCGGGGCGAGAGCCACCAGAAAGAAAGAAATAAATAAGGTCGAGAACAGGAATAAACGGAATAAATGATCTCTTTCCATACCTTTTACCAGACTCCGGGTTTTTAGAGGATTTGCTTAATATCATCGGCGCTACAACAGTAGAATAGCCTAAAACCAGTACGAGAAAAATGAAAGTGGAAGCGCTTTTAGGTGAAGTTTGTACTTTGAAAAGGGGTAATTCGTCCAGGTTTGAGGGGCCAATTATGGCGCCAAATTTCTCTCATGAGGGTCGATTAACTGACCCGGAATTAGTAAGGAAAGTTTTTTGCTCATTTAAAGGAATTATAGACACGTTCTTTTGGAAAGTTTTTGTGATTTTTTCTCAATTCTTTCACCACCTCAATACTCCGATAGGCAGGCCCTTTTCAGGTTCTTTTTCCACACTCTTTCCGATAGGCGGGACTTTCCAGTCCCGTTGTGGTGGTTGGTGAAAATGTATACCTGTTTCCTTTGGTATATCGGGCGTAACGACTATCAAAGAAAAACACACAACAATTCAAGCTTCGTGTTCACCGGGGTTCGAAAACCCCAGCTATCGTCTATTAAAAATTATCTCCCTACCCTGAGGTTTCGCTAGATCGAATTTATTACCCCCAAAATCATAACACGCTTTTATGATGGTGAAAGAATTGAGTTTTTACGACTTCACAGCCCAGTCGCCAAAATCACCCAGTTTCTTCTTCTCCTTCAGGAATCTCAACAGGTAAGCCTCCTTGCACTAGGTTATCCCCGCCGAAGTCCATTACCACGATTGCATAATAGGTACCAGGTTCGAGAGGCTCATCGTATTTATCAGTGTTTCCAACCTCTATAATCCTCTCTTCACCAGGCAGAGTAGGAAATTTTGAAATTTCGTACTCTCTAATCGTCTCACCCTGCAGGTTTCGAATTTCGGCCCTCCCAGTTGTCTGCAGGTGGGTCGGGCCATCATTTTTGAAATCGATAGCGAGTTCTAATGGAGCCTTGTTGACCAATTTTAATCCTGTAACCTTAGCTTCTTTCTCGTTCGTCGTCGGGTCCTGCTGGAGTATTTTAACGGCGTAATTTACCGTAACCCGGGTTGTGACCGGCTGATCCTCGTTGGCTTCCTCCGGTTGTTCCGTGATCAGTAACATTGCCCAGTGATCGCCCCTCTCATCCTCGGGCACGTCAACTTCAATCGTTACCTGTCGCTTTTCGCCCGGCTCCATTGTAAGTGCTTCAGTAGAATAAAGCATCCAGTCCACACAAGATCTATCACGTGCTCCAGGAGCTAAAAGTTGAAGATTACCTTCTGGGGTTCTCCACCAATCAACTAGCTGAATGTTAACCGAAACTGGATCCTGCCCTGTGTTACGGATAGTCAAATTTTTACTGGAAATTTCGCCGGGCGGTATTTCCATTTTCAACGTAAGCGGAGATACTGCCAGCCTTGACGTTCCAATCTTAGGCAACATTCCAACTATTAGTAAAACAGCAGCAATTGCAAAAACTGAATATCGGATTGATTTCCTGTTAATCATTGAAAACATCCCCGGTACTTCGTTTGAAAAATATTTTTTTCCTTTGTTTATGCATTATAACCAGTTTAAAACTTAAGACGAAGAACATACTTCTCGTGGTTGCGTGATTTTTATACCCTATTTCCTCAATTGAAGCAAACAATCTACCCTGTTCTCACAAAACAAGAGATTATGAAATAAAAAATTCTCACCACTTTTATAACAGAGCATTAACTTATCAGGTACCGGAATTATACAACCAAAAGTTGTTATAGAAAGTTATTGCATCTTCGTTTTCGTAATCCAGCCCGAGTTTAGCAAGATTTACGTATAGAGAATACGCCGCCGAATAACACCCGCCCCCGCATGACTGGAAGTCATCAGACAGATTTTCCATCGTGCTTGTACTCGGCGTAGACCCACTACCCACATAAGATGAACTGTATTGCAGGGGATACTGGTCGGGGTCGGGGTTCGATGGGTCCTGGTCCTTGAGGACGAGTAACCCTTTAGCATCTTCCCTGCTGCCGTCTTCCTGGGTGGCTGTGTAATAAGTTGCACCGACCTGAAAGTCGGTGGATTCATAATAAACAGTAGCTGTAATTGTTCCGGGGAACTTTTTCGTGGTGTTGCCGGCGTTCAGATCCCGTAGAGCAATCTGCCCTGTGTCAGCATTTTTCTGCACGATTTCCAGGGTTAAATCGCCCGTTACATCAAGGGAAATGTCGCGAACGAAGTAGTGACTTGGGTCCGTGTCGTCATAGGTATCCCCATCGTAATTAACACTGGCTTCAGCGGTATTGGAATATTGTCCCGGTTGGGCAGCAGTGCCGCTGGTACTACATGTTTTATAAGCGTCCACTACAAGGCTAGTTATTGTACACGTATAATCATCATTTTCATCAGAAGTACCCATATCATCCGTAACAGTAATGTCAGTTAGGTCTACATTACCCACGTTTGTGACTTTATAATTCCAGGTTACTGAGGAATCCGCATTTATTATGGGCCCGGGAGGATAATCCGCGTCTTCGCCGTTTGTACTTTTCTCTATTTGAACCTCGGGTTGAGGATCTACAGCTGAATCGTAACAGAAAGTGATATGGCTAATATCGTAACGTTTTCCACTATTTTCGTTCCAGGGAGGGACAAGGCCGTCGTCTGTAGAATCGTCCCCGGAATAGGAATAAATATTCCATTCTTTTCCTGCCTTTACAACTACTAAGCAAACCTGTGCACCACTACTGGTCCATTTAAAACCGTTTTTTAGGCCTGAGTTTCCTGTATCCTCAAGTTCAAAAGTAGCTCCTCCAGGAGCATTATACGGGTCATTTTGGATGGGATCACTATTATTATCATCATCAAATTCTATTCTGTAGCTATATATCCATGTTGCACAACCAGATTCTGTAATACCAGCATTACATTCCGTAGTCTGGTTAGAATTGGCTAAGTCGTCCTTACATGTACAGTTATCCTTTCCGTCGGGGCAGTCATCCGCTGTACATTCACCACCCCCATTTCCGTTTCCGTACGTAATATGTGAAAACCCCGGAAGTAGAGCAAAAACTAAAACCAGTACGCTGATAATTAGAAAAACCCTGTAAATACTTAAGTCCGAGCTTCCCAACAATTTCTCCTGTGAAATCTCAAAAATAGACATATCTTCACTCCTCAAGGCCCGACCCCGTAGCCATGTAGGTTGAAAGAGTAATTTTTAAGCTATTTAACTTCTGACACAAAGCATAATCAATAAAATATTTACGAACTTATCTTCGAGAATAGGACTTAAGATAACGTTCTATAAACTGTTTGTAGTTAACATTGTAGCTTTATTATTATTTTTAAAGGTTTTAGTACTTATCTCCGTTAACACAAGAAGAGTTATCTTGCCCTAATTCATTAAAAGAACATCATCCTGCCTTGAGTAGCTGCTAATCCAGCTTTAAAACCCTAAAGAGCTCATTGTGAGCTGAACGATTGATTTCATCCGATAGTGCTAGTTTCATTATATACGGAAGATACTCCTTTCCGCAAATATTAGTCGCTTTCATTCCCTCTAACTTGAACCTTTGCGCGACCGAAGCGGACAACCGTTTGTAAAGCGGTCGATTGGGCGAGTTCTGAATATAAACTCCTCTTGAATCACCAGTGCCGCCAGCTCCCCCGGCTGACGTCTCATCCATACTCATACCTATAAATAACTTTCCGGTGGAAGGTTCTATGTCCAATTCGCCCGCTCCATGCAGTATGTAGCGAGGCCAGTACCTGTATAGATCACTTTGCTCGATATCTTCGTCCTCGGAAGCGACCTCTCCTCCCTCACCGGCGACCAGTAACCGTGAATAAACCGAACCATCCATATCGCCGCCGAACATGACCCAGGAGAGTTCTTCGCTCTTCACCTCGTCTTCCCTTACAGCTTCATCGTCACCATCAGCCCCTCCTGCAGAACCAGCCGTCCGTAAAGACGAGCCACCGGACTTTATGCCGGCCCCGGGCGAAAGTACTACCGGGGTTAAGGAGGGTTTAGCGTTCTTAATCCTTTTTAGCCATCTCTCCCACTTGGCCAGGTAGTTTCCTTCATTACAATAACTATTCAGTAGCAGTGCGGTTCTGTCTTCAAATATCTCCGTGTCGGGGTCGTCAGAGAATTGGGCTGGCGTATTAGAACCAGTTACAAAAGCGTTTGTTCCGATATGACCAAGGTCCGGGTGTAACTGGTCCTCTACCCTCACCCAGTAAGTTATCTTTACCCATTCATCGGGGACTATTTCAGGTAAATCAAGCGTCATTAAATCGGCTTCGTTCAATGTGATTGGGTTAACGCTTTCCCCATCTAGCTGCATTGAACCGGTCTGCAATCTCAAATGTCGATCCATATAATTAACCAGTTTTAGACCAGCGAGCGGACTCGATTGTGCGTTTTGCACGTTAATGGCCACTTTAACCATGCTACCGGGGCCAATAAATCTCTCGTACGGGCCGCCGTTTTTTCCCTCGCCCATCCCCTCGAGACCTGCTTCCCCACCGACACCTGATTGATTACTTACTTCTAGGACTTCCTTCTCAACTACAATGCCTTTGTAACCGGGAGCTGACGTAGGTCCTTTTTGATCTTCTCCAATAACAGTACTAGTAGGGTCGTCGAACCGGAGCGTGTCGGGATCATCAGTGGAGACGGTGGGAGAATCAGACGAGTAGACCGTTCCCTGGGTAGAAATCTTCTGTAGAGTTTCCGGCAGGTTTGACCTCAGCTTTACTCTATATGAAACTTTAAGGGGAAACGATATGTTTTCTCCTTCATCTAGATCAGCCGAGAAGTCAACGCGAACTACTTCAGTTCCGGATGCACTTGTTACCCTGCCTGTGCCCGAAGTGATCTGTAAAGAACCGTCAACGTATTTGACGTGTTGACTCAACGCATCTACATATACTAAATCCTGGAGGTCGCTCGGTTCTACTTTGTTGAAGTTAACCCTGTATTCAATCGTATCGCCAGAACCCACCAGTCCGTTTTCGTTAACGTCATTAACGAGTTCGTCACTCTTCTCTGCCTTTACGAGTGGTATAATCGGTGGGCAGATTGGAGAACAACCTTCAATGTCTCCTCCTCCACCACCCGCTTCTCCACTCTCGTCATCGTCCAAGATAGTCCCGACGCCTTCGTCATCCAGAATGACGGCTGGGCCGCTAACGTTTTCCAGCACAACTTGGAACGTTTCATCGGGTTCGTCAATTAGGTCTTCTATTGTATCTACCGTGATCAACTTTTCGACTTCGCCCGGCTGGAATGTAATCGTGAGTGGATCAGAAGAGGGCACGGGTTCATAATCTTCGTCGGCTATGGCAGTACCATCCTGAGTGTAATACTGGACGGTAACGGTTTCCGAGACAGGATTTGATAACCTAACAAAAAACTCTTCAGGGTTACCTTCGTACTGAGTATCATCGGTAATAATGATAGACGCAGGGTTGCTGTCGTCATCGACTATCGTTCCCACGCCCCGGTCATCAGCTATGACAGCCGGGCCTTGAACGTTGGAAAGGTCGACGTAAAAAATTTCATCCGGTTCTTCTATGGTATCTTCAATTGTAGGAACTGATATTGTCGC
>JAGYME010000051.1 GCA_018400715.1 Candidatus Bipolaricaulota bacterium | reverse complement strand
TTGCCGTTACCGGCGAACTGGGGCCCCCTACCAGCGCAGACCCGGAGAAAGTGAAAAAGAAGGCCCAAATTCTTAAAGGATCCGTGGACGCGTTCAACGTAACTGACGGCCAGACGGCTGTAGCGCGGATGTCAAGCTGGGCAGCCGGCTTGATTGCCAAGGAGGCAGGGCTCGAAAACTTTATAGTTCAGATGACGACGCGGGACAGAAATCGTCTCGCCCTACAAATGGACATACTCGGAGTAAGCGCTCTCGGAGTGAACAACGTAGTCTGCCTTAGCGGAGACCACGTAAGTTTTGGGAACCATCCTGAGGCGCGGACTGTCTATGACCTGGATTCGATTAACTTCATAGATATGGTAAAAGGCATGCGCGACGACGGTATATTCCAGTCGGGGGATGAAATCGACGGTCCCCGTCCGAACCTGTTCATCGGAGCGGCAGCAAACCCATTTGCCTATCCACTCGAGGTCAGGCCAATGAGGCTGGAGAAGAAGATAAACGCAGGAGTAGATTTCATTCAGACCCAGTGTCTTTACAACATGGACAAGTTCGAAAGGTGGCTGGACGGCCTGGAGGAACTGGGGGTTCTTGATGAAGTCTACATCCTCGCCGGGATTACTCCGATAAAGTCCGTTGGCGCGGCCAGGTACATGCAGAACAACGTTCCCGGTATTGACGTTCCCGACTCGGTTGTAGACCGCCTTAACGGCGTGTCAAAGGAGGACAGGGCACAGGAAGGAATCGACATGGCCGTGGAAACAATTCAGAAGGTCAAGGAGATGGACGGAGTGGACGGCGTCCACATCATGGCCATCGAGTGGGAGGAGGCAGTACCGGAAATAGTCGACAGGGCAGGCCTATAACTAGAGGACCCGTAAAGAAGTAGGGAAACTGACACGAACGAGACATGGAGCGCGCATCGACCTGTGCGGTGCGCGCTCTTCTATGAAAATTGTCAACCTTCAGGCCCTCGATAAACTTCCACTTCGTCCCAGAAAGGGTCGTAATTACCCTTACGCACTTCCAGCGTAACTACGCCTTCCGCGGCCCCGATCCGGAATACCCCATCGAAGAAACAGCCCTCCTCGTAAGAGTTGGTCTCACCGTCGTCGTGGTACACGGGAACCTCTACTTCCTCTACGAGACCGGCTGAGAAGTTTACCCTTAGCTTCAGCGTCTCCGGAGTTTCCTCCGTGTTCTGGATCGCCCGTGTGTAGGGAACCCCGCGGCCGTGGCGTAAATAAATCGGCATCACCTCCAGTGGCGCTTCGACGTGGTGGTACCCGCTCTCGTACTCCTCTCCCGTCCACCAGTCCTGCCAGTAGGTCTCACTCTCCGATTCCTCGGGGGGAAGATATACAAGGCGCTTGTTCGCCTGCCGTTCCAGGACCGGGGCAACGAGCAGGTCCGAGCCGACCATAAACTGGTCGGAGACCGTAAACGACTCCTCGTCGTGAGGAAACTCCATAAACAGGGGTCTAGCTATGGGGATACCCGTCCGGTGGGCACCGTAAAATATCGTGTAGAGGTAAGGCAACAGGCGGTATCGAAGGGAGATGAACTCCCGGTTGATCTCCTCGAAGCGACTTCCAAACGACCACGGCTCCTGCGGAATGGTATCCAAGCCGGAATGGTTTCTGAAATAAGGGAAGAGGGAGCCTAGCTGGGTCCAGCGGGTGAGAAGTTCCGGTTCGACGTCGCCGTCGAAGCCGCCGATATCGGGACCGACGAAGGGAATCCCCGACATCCCCATATTTAATACCATGTATAGTGACATCTTCATGTGCTCCCAGCTGGCGGTATTGTCTCCCGTCCAGCTCGCGGCGTACTGCTGGATACCGCTAAAACCGGATCTGGTCAATATAAACGGCCGCCTGTCCGGCCTGGCTGACGAAAAGGCCTGTACGGTGGAGGTAGCCTCGTAAAGGGCGTAGAGGTTATGAACACGGCCGTGTGAAATCTCGTTTCCTCTGTCGTCCACGTGCAAAAGCCAGTTAGAGGCCTCGTCTCCCAGACTTGCCAGCTCCTCTTTTACCGAGTAATCAAAATGGGTCCCCTCAACTATTCCCTGGTCGAGTGTCCTAGAAATGTTTTGTAGCTGTTTCCTGCCAAAGAAAATGGCCGGTTCGTTCATGTCGTTCCATATTCCATCTATACCCTGCTCGAGGAGCTTGACGTTCTGTTCCGCCCACCATTTCCGAACTTTTCCCCGCAAGAAATCGGGGAACACGCAAAAACCTGGCCACACGGACCCGGAGAATTCGTCGCCACCGTGGTCTTTAACGAGTAAGTCGCGCTCTATACCGGATTCGTAGACGGCGTACCCCTCTTCCTCCTTTATCCCGGGATCGACAATCGTAACGACCTTGAACCCCCTGTCGTGCAACTCGTCGATCATGTCCTCGGGGTGGGGGAAGCCCTCTTCGTCCCAGGTAAATACCTTGTAGTCGTCCATGTACTGAATGTCAAAGTAAATCGCATCACAGGGTATCTCCTTCTCCCTAAACATCTCTGCGAGTTCTATCGCCTCCCTCTCGCCCTCCGGATAACCGTATTTTGAGTGGTGATAACCAAGTGACCATTTTGGGGGCATAAACGGCCTGCCCGTTAACGTCACGTACTCACTAACCACGTCTTTAAGCGAACTTCCCGCAAAAACGTAGAGCGTGACCCCGGGACTGGCTGCAGCCAGTCCGATTACCGTCCTCCCCGCCCTGTGCTTCACGTCAAATTTAGTCCTTTCCGATTGATGGAGGTAGAGCCCCACGTACCCATCGCTACCTCCACTCCGGGGGGTCCTGACGATGTAGAAGGGTATGGACATGTAGAGCGGGTCCTCATTGTGAGTATAAAACCCGTTCGGGTCGCGGTTCCACATCTCGTAGGAACGTCCGCTTTTCTCGAGGTAGCCCGTCTTCTCGCCGAGGCCAAACACCTGCGACTCTTCGGAAACGTGCTGAAACAGGGTAAACCACCCCTCGCTGCCTCCAGCGCCGTCCGCCCACGGAGGAGGGCTGTCGTCAACTTCTGAAAACTCGACCACCTCGTCCCCGCCATCAAGGAGGGTGAAACCACCCTTTCCCACGGCGAGATGCCAGGGGTCCGCCTCCCGTCGTAGTTCCTCTTCGTTAAGCGGGGGCAATATCGAAGTTTTACCCCGCACTTCGCCGCGCTTGCGGACGTCTAATCGCGCCGTGGTGCGGTTCAATTGATCAAATGAGACCTTTATTCTCCCGGAGCCCAAACTCGCTGTCCCGTCGAACCCGTCTTTCGTCACGGAGCTCACCGCCCCCGTGCCATTTCTTCTATCGTCTGGAAACCCGCATAACCCTTCTCGTGCCACCCTTTTACGGTATAAATCTTTTCCAGATCCTCTTCCGCTACGTGAGCGGCAACTATTTCTCCCGCGAAGATCGTGTGGTCTCCGGTGACCAGCTCACCCCGTTTCTCGCATTCAAAGCAGACGACGGAATTTTGAACCAGGGGGACCGAAACGCGGGCCGGTTCCTCCTTCTTCAGTGAAGTCTCGGAAAACTTATCTACGTCGGCACCCGAATGGTTCCCACAGTAGTAGACGTCCTCCTTCTGCTCGGCACTCGGATAGGTAACGACGAACTCGTCCGACTGCTTTAGCAACCCATGAGTGTAGCGTTCAAACCCCACGCTCACCGCCAGCATGACGGGATCGATAGAGGTAAACGTAACCCAGCCAGCCGGCATCGCGTTTGGTCTCCCGGACTCGTCGGCCGCGACGACCAACGTCACCCACTCCGGATACTTTCTTCCAATTGCTTCCTCCAGATTCGTTTTTCTCACAACCTATCTCCTCCATATTTGTTAACAGTTATCTATTTCCTCCCCTCAGCAAAAGACCCGCTCGTTGCCGGAGGAAGAATCACCCACGGCAAAAAAGGGAAGGCCCTGTTATAAATTAACGTAAATCCGTCGAGCATTCCACGGTCGGACTGGAACATCAGCCCGCTACCGCCGCTACCCAGGCGGAGTTGGGAAAGTAAACCTTTTGCCGCGAGTCTATACATTTTATTCAGCTCTAGCTGACTTTACCGAAAAGATGAAAAATATAATTTAACCGATATAATATGAACGGGTTTTCCCGAGTGAAAATATTTTGTCAAGCCGCGACGGATTACCTTATACTTAGACAGGAAAATGCGGCTATCGTTTCAAACAATCCGCCGCAACAAATCCGACAACGGGGGTAAACTTAGTAAGAGATCAATGTTAAAAGACAAGAGATTTACCAGCCTTAAAGAAATGTTTAACTACCTTGCCAGCGAGAAGGGTGCGACAGTTTCCTACCAGAGAGGAGAGACGATATACAAGGAGGGCGAGCCCGACAACAAAGTTTACTGGGTGGCTTCCGGCGGTATTGCTCAATCTCAGAGAATACCCAACGGACAAAACCTCACTTATCAGATCCTCTTAAGTAACGACATCTTCTCCACGTATCACCTGTCTTCTCGAGTGATAAACCAACCATGTACGGCCAAAGCACTTGTCGATTCAACTCTGAAGGAACTTTTGCGTGACACGTTCCGGGAGTATCTGCTCGCCAACCCGGACCTCTCCCTGGAGGTAATCGACAAGATCTCCGACGAGCTACAGGCCAGAGACGAGACCCTGGAACGGCAGATATCTATGACGGCGAAGGAACGGATAAGTTCTATACTTGAACACCTTGCGCCTCTGGGCAAAAAATCTGGCAGTGGCGTATCGATAACGTTCATAACTAGAAAGGAACTAGCCGAGATGGCCGGAATGACGGAGGAAACCGCTACTAGAAGCTTGAGTAAGCTGGAAGAAGAAGGGGTCCTGCAAAAGAGCAGGGGGGAGATAATCCTGATTTAGTTACTTTACATTTGAGGTTTGACGGAGAGGCGCCCCAGCAACAACGAGGTCACTTGTTACCGAACTTTAAGGTGATATGAATCAAACTTTGGGTTGATATTGCTCATTGTTTTGAGCGATAGATAGATATAGATTTAAAAATACATAAAACTTTGCAAAATAACAAATAGGAGGTGGGATATGGAAGTTTGGAATTATATCAATGGTCACTGGCTGACCATCGGTAACTGGACGTTGGAGCACCTCTGGTTGATATTTGTCTCGAATTCCATCGCCGTTTTCATCGGCGTCAGCCTCGGCATATTCATTGCTGGCAAGGGGAGGGAGGAGGTCGCCGACACCGTTCTTTACCTGGCTGGAATAATGATGACTATTCCCAGCCTCGCCTTGTTTGGCCTGTTGATGCCCGCGTTAAGTGCAATGAACTTACCCTCGATCGGTTTTCTTCCCGCCGTTATCGCGCTGATCCTCTATGGACAACTTCCGATTCTCCGCAACACTTACACTGCAATAAGAGAGGTAGACCCGGCTATGATTGAGGCGGGCAGGGGCATGGGAATGACCCCCAGGCAGATATTACTTAAGATTAAACTCCCTCTGGCCGTGCCAGTAATCATGGCCGGCCTAAGAAATGCGGTCGTCATTAACATTGGCATAGCCACAATTGCCGTTTTTATCGGAGCAAGGGGGCTTGGAGTTCCCATATTTCGTGGCCTTAGGACGTCCAGGATGGACATGATAATTACCGGAGCCATATTCGTCTCTATACTGGCGCTGATCGCGGATGGCCTCCTGGCCATCGCCGAAAAAAAGTTAACACCGGAAGGTTTAAAAAGATGATAACACTTGAAAACGTAAAGAAAATATACCCCGACGGAACGGAGGCAGTTAAGGGCATCTCCTTTGAGGTAATCGATGGCAACCTCTGTGTTCTCCTCGGCCCCTCAGGCTGCGGAAAGACGACGACAATGAAGATGATTAACAGGTTGATCCCCATCACCAAGGGCGGCATTTACATCGACGACAAGGACACCAAAGAGATGGACGAAAACGAACTGAGAAGAAACATCGGCTACGCGATTCAGGAAATAGGCCTTTTCCCTCACATGACTGTCAGGGAGAACATCGCAACGGTACCCACCCTGAAGGACTGGGACAAGGAGAGGAAGGAAAAGAGGGCGGAGGAACTCCTCACGCTCATGGGTATGGACCCTGACGAGTTCATGGAAAAGTACCCCACCGAGCTCTCCGGCGGTCAGAAGCAGAGAGTAGGGGTCGCCCGGTCTCTCGGTGCCGACCCCCCGATTATGCTGATGGACGAGCCGTTTGGAGCAATCGATCCTATCACGAGGGACAGACTCCAGGACGAGTTCATCAACATACAGGAGGAAATTCAGAAGACGATAGTCTTCGTGACTCACGACATCAATGAGGCGATTAAGATGGGTGACAAAGTGGCCTTGATGAAGGACGGCGAGCTTATTCAGTATTCAACACCGGCGGAACTCCTAGCTGCCCCCAAGAGCAGGTTTGTCAGGGATTTCGTCGGCAGCGACAGGACGCTCAAGAGCCTGCGGCTAATGAAGGTCGAGGACGCAATGAAGAAGTCGCCCCGGGCCGTGAGGAAGGACGACGACTTGAGCGAGGTCACCTCCATAATGGCCGAGGAGGACCTTACCTACCTGATGGTAGTGGAAGACGGAAGAAGGCTGAAGGGGTGGGTTAATCGTCAGGATATAGAAGACGAAAGCGGCGTGGTAGCGGACGTAATGAGCGAGGATACAGGTTCCGCGGAACTGGGAACAAGCCTGGCAGAAGGGTTAACCGTGATGCTGGAACGAGACGTTGCCAACCTGCCCGTAGTCGACGAGCACGGGATCCTGCAGGGAATAGTTACCTTTAACGACCTGCAGAGCCTGATCGGGGAAACGTATACGGAACGCGGGGGAAAACATCCCGAGGTAACACAATGAGAAGAAGGATAGTACTGATAACGCTGCTGGGAATATTCATTGGCGTAACCGTGTGGATAACTCAGATGGATACACTGCGTTACATGCACCCGAAGACCTATGGAGACCTCGCCAGACAGACCTGGAACCACATAAAAATGGTGGGAATAGCGGAACTCTTGGCAATCGGGGTCGGCGTACCTCTGGGGGTACTCGTCACCAGGCCCGGTTTGAAGAGGTTTGCGACGCCCGTGATAGGTACAGCTAACGTAGGGCAAACTATACCGAGCCTGGCAGTCGTCGCCATCATGGCACCGATACTGGGATACCGCTTCGAATCGGCGATAATTGCCCTGTTTATATACTCGCTTTTGCCGGTCCTCCGTAACTCTTTTACGGGAATCAACGACATCGATCCCGCGATAATCGAGTCGGCCAAGGGAATGGGAATGTCAAGGCTTCAGATAGCGACAAAGATCGAGTTGCCCCTGGCGCTGCCAGTGATTATGGCGGGGATAAGGACATCGACGGTGATCTGCGTCGGCACAGCAACTCTAGCCGTCCTCATCGGAGGTGAGGGGCTGGGCAAGATAATCCTTGCCGGCCTTTACACACAGATCCCGCTACTGATACTGCAGGGAGCGGCTCCTACCGCCGCCCTGGCGGTAATCCTCGATACTCTTCTCGGGGGGTTCGAAAGCTGGATGACGCCAAGGGGTTTGAAGAAGTCATAAGAGCGAATCCGAATTTATGGGAGGTGGGAGAGAAACCCTAAACAGTAGTCTCGACAGAATATCTAACAGGAAAAACATCAATCCGTTTACCAGGGAGGTAAATATGAAAAAATTTATGGTCTTCGTCTTAGTTGCGACTCTAGTAGTCGGAACCGTGTTCGGAGTATCCGCACAGAAGAAAAAAGTAGTGGTCGGGAACAAGAACTTCACGGAACAGTACATTATGGGTCAGCTCATGAAACAGACGCTGGAGGCACACGGGTTTACCGTTAACTTGAGGAGCGACCTTTCCTCTATGGTAATGAGGAAGGGTTTGGAAACCGGGGACATCGACATCTGCGCCGAGTACACCGGTACCGCCTGGATGTCTCACCTCGGCTATCCCTATTCACCCTCGATCGGTCACCAGGCACTGTACGCGGCCGTAAAGGCAATCGATGAGACGGACAACGACCTGGTCTGGCTCGATCCAATATGGAACCACAACACGTACGCACTGGCAGTCTGGCCAGAGTACGCGGAAGAACACAACCTGGAGACGATGTCCGACCTGGCAGCGCTCTATCGGGAAAAGGACGGAAAGATTGACACGTTCATCGACTTCGAGTACTCGCAGAGACCGGACGGATTACCCGCGCTGGAGAATTACTACGATTTCAAAATCGCCAAGGGCTCGCTCAAAACCGGCGCTCCCGGCGCATCCGTAACGGCACTTGACAACCATCAGACAACCGTGGGTATGGTCTTCGCCACGGACTCCAAGATCGCGGAAAACGACTGGGTCGTACTGCAGGACAACAAGATGTTCTATCCTCCTTACGACCTGACGCCCGTGGTAAGGAAGGGCGTGCTTAAGAAATACCCCGAGATAGAGGAGGTATTGAACGAACTAGTGGCCAGCTTCCCCGGAGGCGGCGAGGACTGGACACCTCAGTTCATGGTAGAATCCCAGAAGACATGGTCCGCACTTAACGGAAAAGTCGACATAGACAAGATGGACGCGGATGAGGCCGCAGAGGACTACCTGAAAGACCACGGACTAATCGACTAAGTTGATAGACAGTAAGTTTCCCACAAGGGGATAGAAGCACAGAGGGCCAGACTCGCCTCTGGCCCTCATCTTTTTCTAATTATTTGGGAGGGCCAATGCCAGATACACACGACTACATGGACTTTATCCTGCCCACGAAGGTGAAATTCGGCCCCGGAATGAGGAAGGAAATAGTTGAGGAGATTCCGGCCAAAGGGGAAAAGAAAGTTGGAGTCGTCACCACCGAGGAGCTGCTCGATCTGGGCCTGGGAGATGACGTGCTCGAGGAGTTAGTCAGAATAAACTGTACCGTCGAGATATTTTCCCACGTGACGAGCAACCCCCACCTGAACACGATCAGTGCCGGCTACGACTACTTTCGAGGTTTCGGCCCCGATTACCTCATCGGGCTTGGCGGGGGTAGCGCTATCGATACAACTAAAGGGATAAGCCTCTGTCTGGCAAACGAGGAAAGGTCCCTGGCGAAACTTGATTCCCGGGAGGAGGAACTTGAAACCGCGGTCCCGTACTTCGCGGTACCAACGACGTCGGGAACGGGCAGCGAGGTCGACTACTGGGCTGTAATCTCGGACCCGGAGTCAAATCGAAAACTCTCCTTTGGGTATCCCGAGATGGCGCCCCTTACGGCGATCATAGATCCGGAGTTGACCTTAACTCTGCCGCCCAGGCTGACTCTATTCACGGGGATAGACGCACTCACCCACGCCCTCGAAGCATTTTTTTCCTCTGAAAGCAACAGGCTTTCCGACGTCTTGTCTCTCACCGCGATCGAGTTGATTTTCAATTCACTAAGCGAGGCCGTTCGAGACGGGAAAGACCCCGAGGCCAGGGGCGACCTATCCCTCGCCAGCACGCTGGCGGGAGCGGCAATGCAGCACGTCGGCCTGGGACTTATTCACGCTATGTCCCACCAGGTAAGTGGCTTCTACGACACCAACCACGGACTGGCTAACGCCCTGTTGACCTCTAACGTAATCAAGTACAACCTCGAGGTTGTCCCCGAAAAATACAAGAGAATCAACGAAGCGCTCGGAGGAGACCTCCTGGAAGAACTCGAAGAACTCTTCAGAAAACACTCGGTTTTCTCAGAAAAAGTAGCGATTCAGGAGGACGACCTGGAGACGCTGGTGGAGAGGGCGATCGCTAATGTAAATGCTGAAACTAACCCGCGGAAAGCGACAGAAGGAGACGTCCGCATGCTATACGTTAACAGCTATCAGGTAAAAAAATAGCGAGGAAGGTGAGAAGATGACGCAGAACATTGACCAAGAATACTCCAGGTTGAATCAGGCTATCGCCGATGAAGGAATGGATTTCGTGGACTTCAAGGTCGTTGACCTCTTTGGCCGATGGAGACACTTGACGGTTCCGGCACGGAATTTTAACAGGGATTTCCTTCGCAAGGGGGTGGGGTTTGACGGTTCGTCCTACGGATACAAGATGGTAGAGGAGAGTGATATGCTCTTTCTTCCCCAACTAGATACAGCCAGACGGGAACCAGTAGGTGAGGATGAGGTCTTCAGCATCATCGGAGACATTTATCAGCTGTCCGGAACAGGAGAACTGGTACCATTCCAGGAGGACCCGCGGGGCACAATTAACAGGGCAGTTGAATTTATGCAGGAGAATGGGATCGCCGACCAGTTTCTCGTCAGCCCCGAGTTCGAGTTTTACGTCTTCTCGGGGGCAACGTTCCACTACGGGAGGGAAGAAGGGGGCTTTAAGGTAGACTCCCCCGAGCTGCCACGAGTAAACCCAGGGGATAGAGAGAAACAAGTTAATAGAGACCACTTCCTGCTCGGCCACCAGGGTTATCACGGGCCGCGGCCGGGAGACAGCGTTATGGGACTGAGGAACAGGGTAACCTCCTACCTGGAACGGGAAGGTATCGAAGTGAAGTACCACCATCACGAAATCGGTGGGGCGGGCCAATCGGAGTTAGAGGTCCATCCCCTCGAGGTGGTCAACGCCGCCGACAACACGATGTATATCAAACATATCGTGAAGGTAATCGCAGATATGACTGGCGCCAGCGCAACGTTCATGCCCAAACCGATTGCAAACTTCCCGGGCAGCGGAATGCACCTGCATCAGTACCTCGTCAGAGACGGAAAAAATCTGTTTTCCGGTGACGAGTACGCCGGCTTGAGCGAGACGGCCATGTTCTTTATTGGCGGCCTGCTCGAGCACGGAGAAAGCCTTTTGGCGTTTACAAATCCGTCTACGAACTCTTACAGAAGGTTGATACCCGGCCACGAAGCGCCGACTGACCTGATCTTCGCGAAGTCGAACCGGAGTGCCGCTATCAGGATTCCCGGCTACATTCAATCGGGGTCCAGAGTACGGATTGAACTGAGGACGATGGACGGGACCTGCAACCCATATCTGGCATACGCGGCCATCCTTATGGCGGGGTTAGACGGGATCAGAAACCGTATTGACCCACGGACTCTGGGTTATGGACCGCTCGAGAGAAACGTCTACGAGTTGGACCAAAAGGAGAAGGAGGAAATCAGGAGCACGCCGACGTCGCTAGAGGGGGCACTCGAAGCTTTAGAAGATGATCATGAATACCTATTGGCAGGAGGGGTATATACGAAAGACCTGATCGAGGACTGGGTTAGCTTAAAACGAGGCGAAGTGGAGGATTTCTACGATAAACCGCATCCATATGAGCACGTAATCTATTACGACGTGTAACCATTCAAACAGGAGTGAAACCAGAATGAAGTACGCAGGACTATCAGGGGGAAAATATAGAGTACTCGAGGGCGAAGAGGTGGAACTGATCCACCAACAGTCGTTACGGGTCCTAACAGAGGTAGGGGTTAAGGTGGACTCGGACGAACTGCTCGGGATCCTGGAGGAGAACGGGGCCAGGGTTGAACGACCGGAGAACGTTGCGAAGTTGGACGAGGACACGATAGCCAGATACCTGGAGGCGGCACCATCAAGCGTGAAGCTACACGGCAGAACGGAAGAATACGACCTCGACCTGAGCGACAGAAAGGTCCACATGGGGACGGGTGGACAGGCGATTAAGATGCTTGATCCGGATACGGGAGAAAGCAGAAAACCAACCCTGGAAGACCAGGCGAATCTCGCGCGCCTCGTCGAAGGGCTGGAAAACGTACATTTCTTCCAGGCTCCCGTCGTCGCGACGGACGTCCCGGAGGACCACCTCAGCGTTAACAGTTTCTACGCGAGTCTGGTGGGTACCCGCAAGAACGTTCAGGAGGCGGTAACCTCGCCAAATAAGGTGGACGAGATAGTTGAAATGGCTTCGATTATCGCGGGAGGGAGGGAACAACTTATGGAGAGGCCGTTTATCTCGTTCGTAACCAGCTGGATGATCAGCCCGCTCAAGGTAGACGTCGAGACAACCCGCATACTGAAGAGGGTGACGGAGTACGGGATTCCCGTCGCACTTTCTTCCGCACCCGTCACCGGTTCAACCGCTCCGGCAACTCTCGCCGGCTTGCTCGCGCAGGTACACGCCGAGGAGATCTTCGGAATCGTGATTTCTCAAATGTTTTCGGAGGGGGCCCCTGTCCTGTACGGACCGGTCCCGGCAGCGGCAAACATGAGAAACATGGCCTACCTCGCCGGGGCGGCGGAGACAGGGATGATGAACGTCGCTACCGTCCAGCTCGCCGATTACCTGGACGTGCCAATTTATTCCGACGCCGGGGAAACGGAAGCGAAGATTCCCGACGCTCAGGCCGGCCTTGAGGGAGCGTTCAACATCCTTCAGGTAGCCCTTGCTGGAGGCAATTACATACATCACGCCGCCGGCATGCTCGAATCGATGCTCGCGGTCGGTTACGAGAAGTTCGTCATCGACAACGACATCATCGGCATGGCACTACGAGCACTGCGCGGTATTGAGGTCAGCAAGGACACGCTCGCGTTTGACGTGATAAAGAACGTGGGACCAGGCAACGACT
>JAGYME010000050.1 GCA_018400715.1 Candidatus Bipolaricaulota bacterium | reverse complement strand
CCTTTTACACACCGAAGGGACTAAAAGCCCAGGCGGATAGGTTTCACTCTTAGCAATTTTGTGAAACTTAACCGCCCGGGCTTTTTTTATTTTCGTCCGGTCAAGAATTGGGGGTGATACCGGAAGTACTAGAAGATCGATACCGTTAACCTAAGACATCCTAAGGAGGGATGCGAATGAGCAAAAAGCTCGTCTTGCCTGTCCTATTACTGGCGCTGATTAGCGCGATCACTTTTATCGGAGTAGCCGGAGATAAAGTCGTCATCCACCATACTGGAGCGTTCAGCGGAGAAGTTCAACTTTTAAATGAACTCATAGCCGATGAGTACGGAGAGCCCTCTGTTTTGCACGGAAAGATGGGAAGAACCTACTACATCTGGGAGACCGGAAAGAGGTCACGTCTAGTTACCAGTATCACGAAGGTAAGCATGCACAACGCCGTACTGAGCCCCGCCCTGATATTCCAAACTTTACCCGAAGAATACGAACCGGATCTAGCCACCCACGGCGGTATCTGTGGTGCGGTACTCGAAGAGAGCAACATCATGGACATCTATGCACCATACGCAGTTGCCTTTTCTGCCCAGGGCCTGTACGGCCCCAACGGGTTTAAGCCAGGCACGACCACTACCTGGGACCCAAATCAAGACAAATTCATTGACCCCCTTTGGATTAGAACTGACGGCACGCTTACCGACTTGCTAGCTGAAGGGGTCCAAGAAGCAAAACAGGATCCAGGCTTTCAGGATTTGTGGGAAGAAAGCGGGCTTCCCTACCAGCCAACTCTTTACGAGGGAGTTGTCCACGTTTCCAGTGCCTATTTTGTTGCCAATGATGAACTCAATGCCCAATGGGCGAAACTGTTCAAGATCGACCCCAATCTCGACAAATCAAATTACAATGTAAACTGGGACGAAAAAGACCTAAGCCGGTTGATCTGGGGTCCTTATGACGGCAAAGTTCATAAAGTAGGTGGGCTGGCTATGGAGTCCGCGGCAGTGGTATGGACATTAAGGCAGTACAACGTTCCTGTAGCCGTCCTCAGATATCCCTCTGATAAGGCTCGTTCAGAAGCAGAAGTTCAAATTCAGAAATTTGGGCAAACGGCTTCAGCGGTGGGTGGATACTCATTCTACTACGGTCTGCAAAACATCATAGAGGCAATCGAAAGCGGGCGTTTATCAGTAGATAACGGCCGAGCAGTGCTAAATTAGTTGGCTTGTTGAGGGCTACCCCTGTGGTAGCCCTCTCTTTTTTTCACACAATCAGTTCCAAAAGTCCGTAAATATTCAACTCGCCCAGAGTGAATTCATCACTGAAGAAGTTTACAACAGTTACGGAGAAACCTTCAAAAACTATGGTCAATTCCTGAATTTTTCCAGCAGTTCTGGTATTAGTAGGGCCTCTGTATGAGGCTATTTGACACCGGTCAAGTACTGGTCCCTGACTGCATGTTCATTGATCTCGTAGAACTCTTCGCGGAGGACATCCATTAATACCTGGTCGTGATACTCTCCGTCGACTTTGTAAAAGTCACGCACCCGGCCGGAGTCCCGGTATCCGACCTTCTCATAGGCCCGAATCGCCCTTTGGTTAAAACTTTTCACCCAAAGGCTGATTGCATGTAGGCTCATGGCGGCAAAACCATAGTCTGTGATTAGACGTACGGCTTCAGTACCCAGACCGCGGTTCCAGTAATCTTTTTCTCCAAGAACTATTCCCATCTCGGCGTGATCAGAAACACGATTGATATTGTGAAGGCCACAGTTACCAATGGGCTTATCGTCCAGTAAGTGGTGAATTGTAAACATAGGTTCGTCATTTTCAGCCTGGGCCTGGTACCAGTCTTCTTCCTCTTGCTTGGTTAAAACGGCCCCGAGAGCTGAGGTAAATTGATTGACCTCAAGGTCATTGAACCAATCTTTGTAGAGCTCCACATATTCTTCTTTTGGCTCGGTGAAGCCAATCTCATCTCCCTTAACAATGTACTTCATCTTTATCCTGCCTCCGAATTCTGTAGAGTTAGTAAGTAAGCGGGTCAGTTTATCACCCCTTACCCTCCGGGTATTAGTATACCGTAAAAACTACGAAACCAAGGCGCGAAAGTAAATCGCAGGAATTAGGAGGGATATGCTTCCCGATCGTTTGCCGACGTAATGCTGATAGATACTCATAATATAGCAGACTCCACCGGAAATAACTGCCGCTATTATCGCCAGCGGTTACACGTCCAGCGGTTCCGGTGATATCAACCTGCTTATTGACTCGTACCCAATGTATCCAGCGGTACCAAACATCATAGCTATAATAAAGGTCGATGAGACCAGTTCGTGTTTTATCCCTAGAAAGACCGTAACCGCCGACACTACGTCTACAAGACTGTCAAAGCCGTCTGCGGTCGCGCCACGCTATTGAAGAGAAAACCTGCTATCAACTTCAGCAACGCCATAGCTGACTTGGTTAAGACAGGCAATTCGGGCCACTTAATTTGAGTTATAATTGGGTTATAATAAAGTGAATAGTCAACTGCTAAGATTCAAGCTTGTTTGCAGTTATTAATGAATAACAAAGGGAGACAAAGTGAAAACGAATTACAGGTTACCCTTCGATATACTGGGAATTCCGATCAAGTTAAACGTATCTTTTTTAATATTCCTTCCCGTACTGGCCTGGGTCATCGGCAGACAAATCGACGTCTATATTGAAATACTCGGTCTCGGTATTGACTCAACTGCGATTACACAGGGTCCAAATGCATTCCTGGTAGGACTCTTTGCAGCTATTAGCCTTTTCGCCGGGGTAACCACCCACGAACTCGGCCATTCGATATTTGCGATGCGTTACGGGGTAAAAATCGAGAGCATTACCCTGTACGTGCTCGGCGGAGTCGCCCAGCTGGAAGAGATTCCCACACGACCCGGAGAGGAAGCAAAAATGGCTCTGGCGGGACCGATAACAAGCTTTATCCTCGGTGGAATATTCTGGCTGCTTCTTACCTTTCTCGATCCCGGTCAGGCAGTGCCGAGGTTTATGCTGGGGTTCCTGTTTTACGTAAATGTCGCTTTGGGAATATTTAACTTGATACCCGCCTTACCACTGGACGGAGGAAGAATACTGCGCTCTCTCCTCTCTTTAAAGACATCTCATTACAGAGCTACTGAAATATCTACCCGGATTAGCAAATTCCTCGCCGTTGCCATGGGTATCTATGGTTTACTGGTGTTTAACCTATTTTTAATCGTCATCGCCTTCTTCATCTACCTCGGAGTAAACTCGGAGTTCCAGGAAATGGTGCTCAACAAAGCCCTGGAAGGCTTGAAGACGAGCGATCTGATGTCCAAAGAGGTAATTACCGTCAGCCCCGACACGTCGATCTCGGACCTGAAAGAGCTAATGATGAAAAAACACCACCTCGGCTATCCCGTAGTCGAGGACGGGGAGATCATGGGTATAGTTACCCTGAAAGACATGAAGAAGACGGATAACCCGGAGGAACCGGTGAAAACCATTCTAACTCCGAAAGTAATCGCTATAGATGAAAACGATTCGGCCAGCGAGGCTTTTCATAAGATGAACCAAAACGGTCTTGGGCGGTTAATTGTAACGGATGAATCCGGCCAGATGGTCGGGATAATTACGCGGACGGATTTAATGCACGCAATAAAAGTGGTTACCAGGCTTCCCGGAGCCGAAACTACATGACCGTTCCTAAAGAGACAGTCCGAATCTGCCTTATTGGAAGTGCGGAAAAATCACTACCGAGGACCATTTGTCAATCTATTAATTAATAGGAGTGAGTACAATGAATAAAAATTTTATCACTGAATTAAAAGAATTGAGAAATGAACAGAGGAAAGAAGAGGTTCTTGTATTAAGCTTATTCTTGGACCTGTCCTACCCGAACGATTTTCGTCACGAGTTAAACTCACTTATCCATCGAAAGAAAAAGCAACTAAAGGAACTAGACGCGTCGAAAAAACGAAAAAAGATGGCTGAAAATCTCTTTGGCAAGCTTGAAAAGCGTGTCGAACAACTAAATCGGGCCAAAGAGAAGAAACTATTCGTATGTTTTTGTGGTTCGGATTTTTGGAAGGAATACCACCTACCCATTTCCGTCCCGAGTAAACTTATAATCGAGCCGGTTCCCTACATTAGGCCTTTGTACATGGGACTGGAACAGTTCAAACGCTACCATCTCGTCGTATCGGACCAGAAGCAGGCCAAACTCCTGACTTACTACGGCGGAGAGGTCCAGGAAAAAGAGAACCTCTCGGCCAGCGACGCGGGGGATCAAGTTAGCTTGAGCTACGATGATAAAGAATCCGGGGGGCCGCTAAAAAGTCAGGGGAAAGCAACACAGAGATATGGTGGGAGCTGGCCCGACTCCAAAGTTCAGCACCGGATCAACGATCATCGGCACCACTTTTTGAAAATGATTGCCCTCAAGTTATTTGATAAGCTCCAGGATAAAGAAATGGATCGGTTTGTCCTGGCCGGGCCCAGAGGAGGAGAGGGTAAGTCCGTAAGTCGGATGAAGGGACATCTTCACAGTTACGTAGAGGAGCGGACGATCGGGTCGTTTGAAGGTGAACCGGAGATGCCGGATTCCGATCTAGTGGAGGAATTGCGAAAAGTTATTAAAGACTACGAAAAAACCGAGGAAAGGAAATTCCTGAAACACCTATTAGGAGAAGCGCGCCGCTCTGATGGCATGGGTGTTCTGGGGATGGAAGAAACTCTTAGAGTCTTGAGAAACGCTCAAGTAAAGACATTGGTGGTAAAGGGAGGCTCGGAACGGTCAGGCTGGATATGCCCTGAAGATTATTACCTCTCCGCCACACGAACTAGTTGCCCTGAGTGCGGGAGCGAACTCAAGGAGACCAAGGACATACTCGGCCATATGATTTGGGAGGCGGTTGATCAGAGATCGGAAGTAAGAATGATTAAAACCGATCCCGAAGATGAGTTCAGCAAGTACGATGTTGGTGCTCTGTTACGTTTTCGGCTGCAGTCCTCCCGTCGATAAAACAACGAAAAGTACAATAATACTTCAGATCAGCAGATGAAGCTCAAAAAAGTCTACGGTAAACGAAATCCCTCTCAGGTACCATGAAACTGGCTGTAAGGGGGTGATAGTTCATGCTGAAACGGTACAGTAGTGGGTTATAATAAACAGAGCGATAAGTATTGCAGTAAAGCTTCCTGCCCGGACCTCAACCAACACCCCACTATAAAAATCCAACTGTGCTTGATTGAAAGAATAAGCCCCCGCTTAGATTAGCTCCTAGGAGAAATGGAAAGGCGGCGAAGTACCACCTAGCAATCCAGTCGTTAAATTCATAATTTTGCGTAATCTAACCGTTTTTTCTAGAAGAGCGGGTAAAACCATCCTATCCCCCTTTTTTTTAATTGAACCCCTGCTCCTCTTCAGTCAAAATTACTGGAATCTTCCTTTTGCCTATCTTTACCCCAAGATGATTATAAGTTGTATTATTGTATCTTCCTTCAACTTATTCACGAACATTAGGAAGTAAACTGGGTTGGGAGGGGGTTATGGAGAACTATCCCCGGTCGTTATTGGTAAAATTGCTCACGTTTTTGTGTGCCGTTTTCTGCAATAATTACTTGCCGAAGACAGAGATTACAGGGGGTACGTTTGACAGTTCGGAAAAGTGCCCATATTCTTGGTTAAGGGATTGTAATGTTTGATTCCATACTTAGCATACAGGAGTTTTTTGCTTCACTGGGAGTTACCGTCGACATCGCCGTGGTCTACGGACTGATTCTAGTGGCGGTTTATTTTTTCGTCACCGACTACCTTGCCATAGACATCACCGCAATACTCCTTATGGTCCTCCTTATGGTCCTCGAACCCTGGACGCAAATTTCGCCCGCTGAAGCCATCTCCGGCTTCTCCAACCCCGCCACCATAACCGTTCTTGCGATGTTGATCCTCAGCGGCGGTATGGTGAAGACCGGGGTTGCCCAGACCATTGGTCGTAAGCTCGCCCGGTATGCTGGAGAAAACAAGTTCAAACAGTTGTTCGCCACGATCGCTGCCGGTGGACCGATTTCCGGTTTCGTCAATAATACTCCGGTGGTAGCGATACTCGTTTCTGTTATTACGGACCTGGCTCACAAAGGAAAAACCTCTCCATCTAAACTCCTTATACCCTTGTCATACGCGTCGATGCTTGGCGGGACTCTTACCCTCATCGGAACCTCGACAAACATCCTGGCCAGCGAAATTTCAGGCCGGCTAATCGATCACCCGTTTTCGATGTTCGAGTTTACAAAGCTAGGCGCAATAGTCCTCCTGGCCGGTGGAGCGTATCTATTGATCCTTGCCCCTCGGTTGCTCCCTGACAGGGTTCCACCCATCCATAACTATGGCGAAGAATACGGTTGCAAGGATTACTTAGCTGAAGTTGTCGTGCACGGGGAATCCCCGCTCGTGGGACTCACGCTGGAAGAAGTAGCAAGAACCGAAGAATTCCACGCGGAAATTCTTCAGGTCAGACGGGGAAACGAGGTTCTGACTGCGCCACCCGGCGAAGAAGAAATTCGAAAGGGAGATGTCCTACGAATAAATACCGACAAAGAAACCCTGGTTGGTAATATTCTTGCCAGGGAAGAACTAGTGATGGCCGGCAAGGAGCGGGAAGAAAAACAGGAAGGTTCCGAGGAAGGGGAGAAACTGGTAGCAGTCGAAGTCGTAATTCCCCAGGGTTCACCCCTGGAAGGGGATACACTAAGCAGCTCCACTTTTGAAAAAAGGTACGACGTCACGGTACTTGCCATTCGAAGCCGTGGAAAGACGATCAAGGAGAGGCTCAACAAGACAAGGATTCACTCCGGAGATACCCTTCTGGTGGAAGCATCCCCCGGAGATATAGATCGACTGTCTCAAAACCCAGGATATATCGTAGCCCATGAAGTAGAAGAACCCACCTATAGAACGTCAAAAATCCCGCACGCTCTCGTCATAATTCTCGGTGTAGTTTTGCTCGCGTCTTTCGGGGTCTTCCCCATTCTCCTCGCTGCACTTGCCGGGGTCGTCGCGATGGTGGTAAGCGGCGTATTGAAGCCGCACGAAGTCTACAATTCGGTCTCCTGGAACGTCATCTTCCTCCTGGCTGGCGTCATTCCTCTCGGAATGGCCCTTGAACAGACGGGAGGGGCCGAGTTGATTGGAGAGGCGATTGCTGCCAGTGCCGATGTCATCCCCTCAATAGCTGTGTTATGGTTGCTCTATATTACCACTGGCCTGATTACCGGAATGATCAGTAACAATGCCAGTGTCGTCCTGCTGATCCCGGTTGCCGTAAACACCGCGTCACGATTAGAGGCAAACCCGTTCTCGTTCGTGCTTGCGGTAACCTTTGCCGCTTCGACCGCGTTTCTTACACCGGTCGGTTATCAGACGAACCTTTTCGTCTATGGTCCTGGGGGTTACAGGTTTTCGGACTATATAAGGGTCGGCCTGCCTCTCCAGATGATTCTATCAGTGGTCACCGTGGCGGGAATCGTCTTCTTCTGGGGGTTGTAATCGATATACTGAGGAGTAAATTTAGAAATAAACCGTGTATCTTGATTGGTACTGCTAGCTACATACAGAGAGGCAATCAAGGGGGCTAAGTTGGTATTTAATATCTTTTTTTGGTATGCAGATTTCCACTGACAAGAGGACCCATACGATCCTACCTTCCCATTCAAACTGGAAGGATCTTCGCTTGCCCATCTTCTCATTAGACCTCCCCGGGCCGAGACGTATCGTATAAGAACTCCTCGCCTTTGTCCTCAAATGGAAATCTGTAAGTGATCTTTACCTCTGGGGAGTCGACTACAATCTCTTCTATATAGCGGGAAAGAAGCCGCTTTTACTCAAACAGCAAAATAGGGACGGTGCTTGACATTTTGACATTATCACTCAGGCAAGTTTAGTTGTATCTGCCATCCCAACAGGGATTTCAAAAATTGTCAAATTGTCAAGCACCGTCCCTCCTCATTGTTCTGGGAAATTCTTTCTTATGACCAACAGACCGAGGGCCCCCTGGCATTCACCGACACTCAAACCAGCCATCCCACCTGGCCCACTGTAACAATCACAAACAAAAAGACGGCGCGCTCACCTTGAGAAGGGGCGCTAACCCTCACAGTTACGCAACTCTATGAGTGCCGGAGGGCGAGCGGAGGCTCATCACCTCGCCTTTTCCTACCCCAGCTTTTCAAAGACGAGCTTATAAGGCTCAGATATATTCGAAAGTTCAACTATGGTAGTTTCTCCTCGGGATCTATAGAGGGCAGAAGCTCCTTCGCTCGCCTCACCGGGAGAGAGGTTAAACAGTAAATCCCAGCTGTCTTTTTCTAATAGAACCACCTTAACCGCACCAAACCCTTCAGTAGTGAAGTGCACTCTATAAGTCCCTTCGGGAAGTACAAAGGGGTCGGTCAAACTTTTCCCGCTGCTCCCCTCAAAGACCCACCCGTTCAATCCCGCCCGCGTCTCCACGACCGCGGCGTGAAGCGAGTCGAGCTTTTCGAGGGCGGCCTCCTTCTCATCTCCGTCTATCAACCCGACGATCTCCGCGACTTCACCTTCATGTCCCCTCAGGGGATCTGCCGGACCTGCCAGGGCGGACTGGCCGGCAAAAACGCTTAGTACCAACAGGCCGACTACGACTACAAGTTTCTTATTCACTTCTAACGCCTCCTTAAGCTGGATTTACACCTTAGGGTAACCAATATTTTGGATTGAAAAAAGAAATAACCATCCCCTCCCCCGTCCGCAAGCAGCGGCATAACGTGACCTGAATCGAGCAGTTAAGCAATAAAACCAACCCAAAATACCCCACAACCGCGTGTAAGTCCACCCACCCGAACCTGGGGGCCGAGCCCGCGAGATCTTCGTAAAAGTAGACGAAGGAGCCTTTGATCGCCCCCGGTGGGCAACTTAGACCCCGTTTGAATAGATCAGGATCGTCTTAACTAAAATTCGAGATGAGCCATTTGTGCAACGTAGATATCAGCTAGTTTGCCCATACCGAAGAGGCTGCATCAACACTTATCACAATCTCAACCCCACGGGTGAACCCGTGGCTATCTCTGATTACGATACCAACTCTTTTAGGCATTCCCTGCAGAACGCAACTTAAAAACAGCTTTTTGATATTGAAAGAAAAGCAGTTAACTATGGTATGGGAACGTCTGTAAAATAGATTTATTCTGAGATTCAAGATTCAAGGGCTGACCCCCAATTGATCTCCTGTTTTCTCTTTATTCGTGCTGTGGGTAGTCCTTTTCTACCTTAGCTGGGCTTTCTCTCTCTTCTTTCAGGTCCTTCTCTATTCTGTCTTTGTTGCGGTCTCTGGGATCGCCGTACCCTCCGCCGCCGGGTGTCCTGATACTGATCACGTCTCCTGCGTTCAGTTCCAGCGTCATTTTTCCTGGTATGGATTCTTCCTCGGCCTCCCTGATCAACGTGTCCTCTCCAGATACACCCGGCTTCCCCCCTTTTATTCCTCTGGGTCTATGCCGTCTTCGTTCGGACAACAAAGAGAACTCCGTTTCGCCCTCCAAAACGCGTATATCTCTCCTCAGACCAAGCCCTCCGCGGAACTTCCCGGCACCGCTCGAGTCCTCTCTCAGTTCGTAGCGCTCGACGCGCAGTGGATAGCTCTGTTCTATCACCTCAGCGGGGGTATTGCGGGTATTCGTCATGTGACACTGAATTCCGTCGACGCCGTCTTTATCAGGTCGCCCGCCAATCCCGCCGCCGATCGTCTCGTAAAACGTAAAGCCAGCACCTGCCCCCTTTCCGGGTTTGCCGAAAGTGACGTTGTTCATCGAGCCGTTGGAACCTGCAGGTATTGAAGCGATTCCTGCCTCTGCCAGGGCAGAGAGAACTACATCCACTATTCGCTGGGACGTCTCGAGGTTCCCCCCGACAACGGGTGCAGGTTTGGACGGATTGAGAAGGTTCCTCTCGGGGACACCCACCGATATCGGCCTGTAACACCCCTGGTTTGGCGGTATCGAGGGATCGGTCGCCGCGCGGAGGCTGTAGTAAGTCGCGCTCTCGGTCACGGCGATCGGGGCGTTGACCGGTCCCTCTACCTGTGGACAAGTGCCCTCATAATTCACCCTTATCTCGTCGTCCTTTATCTCCAACTCCACTTCTATCTTTAGGTCTTCGTTTCCCAGCCCGTCGTCATCGAGGTAGTCGCTTGCGCGGTAACGGCCGTCGGGCAGGTCCATGATCCGTTTTCTCATCCTCTTCTCACTGTAGAGTAACACGTCGCTGTAGACGCAAAGAATCTTATCTCTTCCGTGTTCCCTCACGGTTTCTCTCAGTCTCTTTCTCCCCGTGTAATTTGCGGCTATCTGCGCCCTGATGTCCCCTTCGCGCTCTTGTGGCGTACGAACGTTATCTAGAATAAATCTGAGGATGTCTTCGTTTATACTGTCACCTTCGGTCAGCTTGACCGGGGGTATCTGGAGACCCTCGGCAAAGATACTCTTACTCTTTGCCGACAGGCTCCCGGAGTAGGCACCACCGACATCAGCGTGGTGTGCCCTATTTGCTACAAACCCGACGAGGACCTCGTCATCGTCGTAAACGGGACTTACCATCGTGATGTCGGGTAGGTGAACCCCGCCTTCGTACGGGTCGTTGTGAATGATCGCATCTCCTGGGTTTATCTCGCCCACGTCATAGTTTGCCAGCACGGCCTTAACTGCCCGGGGCATGGCACCGAGGTGGACGGGTATGTTTTCCGCCTGGGCGACGAGTTGGCCGAACGGGTCAAACAGAGCGCAGGAGGAGTCCTTCCTCTCCTTTATGTTCGGAGAGTAACTCGTCCTGATGAGATTGGCACTCATCTCCTCGGCGATCATCTCGAAGGAGTTGCGGAGGACCTCCAGCGTGACGGGATCGACGGAAAACTGAATATCTTTCACCTTATCACACCTCAATTATTAGTGCCCCATCACGGGTTAACCTTGCCTTTTGTCCGGGCATCACGGTTATCGTCGAGTCCCTGGAATGGACGATCGCGGGCCCATCGATCGATTCGTCCAGGCCAAGCGACTCGTAGCGATAGACGTCCGTCTCCATCTCGCCCTCGGGAAAGACAACGTTACGCTTTCCAAGAAATGCGTCTCTATCTCCTCTCTCCCTTTCACAAGAGAGCATTACCTTTTCAATCTGCCCGATGACGTCGAGCCTCTGGTTGACTATCTCCACGGGTTCTTTGGGCTTAGCATAACCGTACTTTCGTTTATGGAGGTCGTGGAACCTGTCCCGGGCCCTGGAGAGAGACTCACCGTCCATCGCGATTTGTGATACGGGTACCCGCAGGTGGTACGACTGGCCAACGTAGCGCATGTCCAGGTAGGCTTTAAGGTCTACTGGCTTGTCCTCGGAACCCGAACCCCACTCTTTTCCCAATTCCTTCCACCTCTCTACCAGATCCCCCGGGTCAACCGCGTTGAACTGTTCCAGGACTGACGAGACAAACTCCTGGCGCGTGTTGGACACCAATAGGCCGAGCGCGGAAAGCACACCCGCTGCCGGAGGAATGATCACTCGTGGGATTGACATCTCCGCGGCCAGCTGCGTTGCGTGCAGCGGTCCAGCTCCCCCGTAGGCCAGCAACGTGAACGTCCGGGGGTCGTAGCCCTGCTGGACGCTGACCAGGCGGAGTGCCCGTTTCATGTTGGAGTTGGCAACGTCGAGAATTCCCTGGGCGGCTTCGGTTGTAGTCAGGCCGAGCGGCCTGGCCATTTTTTCATTTACGGCGTTCTTAGACGCTTCCCTGTTCAACTTCAAGCTGTCGGCAAGGGGAAAGTCCTGATCAAGTCTGCCGAGGACGAGGTGTGCGTCCGTCACGGTCGGTTCTTTTCCACCTTTTCCATAGCACGCTGGGCCAGGGTCCGCTCCCGCCGATTTGGGCCCGACCCTCAAAGCCCCTCCTTCATCGATCCAGGCTATCGACCCCCCACCCGACCCGATGGTATGGACATCGAGTGACGACACTCCCACCCGATGCCCGTTTATCTCCCAGTCCGTTGTGACTGCCGCCTCACCGCTTTTTATCAGACAGACGTCCGCGCTCGTTCCCCCCATATCGAGGGTGAGCAAGTCCTCGAACCCGGCCGAACTGCCGATGAATTGGGAGCCCTTTACACCACCGGCAGGACCGGATAGTATCGTGCGAAGGGGCTGGTTCCTCGCGACTTCAGGCTCGATCAACCCACCGTTAGATTGCATGACGAGCCAGGTTCCGGTCACGCCGATCCTTCTCGCTCTATCCTCCAGCTGACCGAGGTAATCCCTAAAGACCGGTTTCAGCGAAGCGTTTATTACCGTGGTGGACGTCCTCTCGTATTCTCTGATCTCGGGCAAAACCTCTGAAGATAGAGTTATATCCGTGAATCCATTTTCAACGAGGTATTTTTCGATTAACTTCTCGTGTTTTGGGTTGGCAAAAGAAAACAGTGTGCTTACGGCGACCGCCTCGACTGAATCGGGGATCTCGCCTATGGCCTTCTCGAGTGAATCTATATCCAGCGGGATGATGACGTCACCGTCGGGGCCGACCCTCTCTTTGACGGTAAACCGT